>DATNJP010000086.1:0-11117 GCA_035603855.1 Luteibacter sp.
GCTTCGCTGCGAGGCGATGCCGTGTTCGCGTCGGTCATCGCCGAATTGCCACCGTTCGACCTCGACCAGCTCGTCACGCCCTTCCTGCCCTTCCGTTTTCATCTGCTGACGCCGGAAGACCGCGCAGCCATCGCCGCGCCCGGCTTCGACGCAGGCGGCGCGCTCAAGCGGCGACTCAATGAGCCCTTCGGCGCCAATGTCGGCGCAAAGCTCACGGACGATCCCTTCGGCTGGCTGCAGCACTGGCTTGACCGCCAGCCATGGAATCGCGCGAACCTCGTGCCGGAAGACGATCTACTGACGGCGCGTCGCGACGACGGGAGCTACGTACTGGTCATCGCCACGCTCCACGGCTCTTCGTATGACGATGCCGTTCAGCGACAGGCCCTGGCATCACTCGATCGCGCCGAACGCGACATCGTCGCGAAGCATCCGGGAACGCGCCTTTTGCGCACGGGTGCCCTTTTCTACGCGGCGGCCGCGCGAGCGGATGCCGAGCGCGACACGCACGTGGTCGGCATCGCCTCCTCCGTGGGCATAGCCGTGCTGTTGCTGTTCGTGTTCCGTTCCCTGCGCCCGCTGCTGATCGCGTTTCTTTCGACGGCACTCGGCGTGGTCGGCGCCATTGTCGCGACCGTGCTGGTGTTCGGCCAGCTGCACCTGCTCACCCTCGTGTTTGGCGCCGCGCTGCTTGGCGAAGCCGTGGATTATTCGATCCAGTACCTGTGCGCCCGGGCGAACGCCGGCGCCGGCTGGAATGCGGAGCGTGGCGTACGCCAGGTGCGGCCTGCCCTGTTGCTTGCGCTGGCGACCTCGTTGCTGGGTTATGCACTGCTCGCGATCGTCCCCTTCCCTGCCTTGCGGCAGATGGCCTGCTTCGCGATCGCCGGCATGGCCGTGGCCTGCGCCAGCGTCTTCTGGCTGCTGCCCGTGCTGGTGGCGAAACCGGCGCGCGCGCCAATGTCTCCGGCCCTGGTGCGCCTCGCGCTCGGCTGGCAACGCATCGCGTCGGGGCGTCGCGCGCTGGTCGCCATCGCCGTGCTGACGCTGCTTGCCATTCCGGGGTGGCTGCGACTGGGCCATGATGACGACATCCACCTGCTTATCTCGCCCCCGGCATCGCTCGAAGCACAGACCGTGGCGATCCGCGACATCGCGGGGTTCGGCGGGGGCAGCCAGTTCTGGCTGGTGGAAGGCGACAGCGCGGAGCAGGTCCTGCAGCGCGAGGAAGCGCTGGCCGATCGGCTGCGCGCCTGGGTCGATGAAGGCAAGCTCGCGGGGTGGACGGGTGTGAGCGCGATGGCGCCGTCGGCGAAGCGTCAGGCCGAGAATCTGGCCGCGGTATCCGGTGTCTTTCGCGGAAGCGCGCAGCTGCGCTCCTACATGGTCGGGGCGGGATTCAAAGACGAGGCGGCGGAGGCCTATGCGGCGTCGTTTCCCGGGCGTGGTTTTACGCTGGACGACTGGTTGTCGATGCCTGCGTACATGCCCTTCCGTTATTTGTGGATGAGTGGCGCGCATGGCATCGGCAGCATCGTGCTGCCACAGGGCCAGGATGACGCGGCGCTGCTGCGCCAGGCCGCCGAGGGTTTGCCCGGCGTGTCGCTGGTCGACAAGCCGGCCAGCATCTCGGCGTTGTTCGGCCGCTACCGTGGTTATGCCGATATCTGGCTTGGCGCGGCGCTGGCGCTGGTCGGCGTGGCCTTCGCCTGGCGCTACGGCATACGAACCGGTTGGCGCGTGCTGCTGCCCCCTGCCGCCGGTATCGTCCTCAGCGTGGCCGCGTTGGGTTACCTGGGACAGCCGCTCACGCTGTTCCACATCATGGCCTTGATGCTCGTCCTCGGCGTCGGCGCGAACTACGCCGTGTTCCTGCGCGAAGGCGAGCCGCATGTCGCCCATCTGCCCGGCGCCGCCTATGCCGGCGTGCTGCTCTCGGCCGTCACCGCCCTGCTCTCCTTTGGCCTGCTCGCACTCAGCGCGATGCCGGCCCTGCAACACTTCGGTCTCACCCTGCTACTCGGGATCGGCTTCACGGCGCTATTGGCGCCCGTGAGCGTCCCCGCACCAAAGAAGTCCAACGCATGAACAGCACAGCACACGTCACGGGAGGCCGCACGATGAAACGCGTCGTCGTCACCGGAATCGGCGGCATCACGCCGCTCGGCCATGACTGGGCCACCATCCAGGCGCGCCTGCGCCAGTTCCGCAACGCCATCCGCCGCATGGGTGAGTGGGACTATTTCGACAAACTCAATGGCCGCCTCGGTGCGCCCGTGGACGACTTCACCCTGCCGTCGCACTGGTCGCGCAAACACCTGCGCTCGATGGGCCGCGTCGCGCAGCTCGCGGTCGCCGCCAGCGAACGGGCACTGGCCGACGCCGGCCTGCTCGGCGACGAGCGCATCGGAGACGGCCGCATGGGTGTCGCCTACGGTTCGTCCGGTGGCAGCATCGAGCCGGCGCGTACCGTGGGCCACATGCTGGAAACCGGATCCATGCAAGGCGTGACGGCCACCAGCTATATCCAGATGATGGCGCACACGACGGCGGTGAATGTCGGGGTGTTCTTCGGACTGAAGGGCCGCGTCATCACAACGTCCAGTGCCTGCACCTCCGGCAGCCAGGCCATCGGCTACGGCTACGAGGCCATCCAGCAAGGCAAGCAGATGCTGATGCTCTGCGGTGGCGCAGAGGAACTCTCCGGCCCGGGTGCCGCGGTGTTCGACACGCTGTTCGCCACCAGCACGCGCAACGATACGCCGGGCATCACGCCGCGGCCGTTCGACGCGAAGCGCGATGGGCTCGTGGTCGGTGAAGGTGCGACCACGCTCGTCCTCGAGGAGTACGAGCACGCAGTGGCACGCGGTGCGCGCATCTACGCCGAGATCGTGGGTTTCGGAACCAACTCCGACGGCGCGCACATCACCCAGCCCACCCGCGAAACCATGGCCGCCGCGATGCGCATGGCGCTGGCGGATGCGAACCTGCCGGCGTCGGCCATTGGTTACATCAGCGCGCATGGCACCGCCACCGATCGTGGCGATGTCGCCGAAAGCCACGCCACCGCCGACGTGCTCGGCGGTGGCGTGCCGATCAGCTCGATGAAGAGCTATGTCGGCCATACGCTGGGCGCCTGCGGCGCGCTGGAATCGTGGTGGGCGATCGAGATGATGCGCGGCGGCTGGTTCGCGCCCACGATCAACCTCGATACGCCCGATCCGGAATGCGCCGTGCTGGATTACGTGACCGGAGAAGGCCGCGATATCCGCACGGATCACGTGATGAACAACAATTTCGCGTTCGGCGGCATCAACACGTCGTTGATCTTCAAGGCGCACCGCTGATGCGGCGAGTCGTCGTCACCGGCATGGGTGCGGTGTCCTGCCTGGGCGCCGACCGGCATGCGCTGTTCGAGGGCCTGCGCGCAGGCCGCGCCGGCTTTCGCCACATGGCCGATTTCGAGGCCCTGGGCATGCGCTGCCAGGTAGGCGCGCCCGCCGATATGGAAGGCCTTGAGCCACCGCCGCGCAAGTTGCGTCGCTACCTGCCGCAAGCGGCCGAGTTCGCGTGGCACGCCACGCGCGAAGCCCTGGCCGAAGCCCGGCTCGACGAGGCCCGGGTACGCGAACGCGACGTCGGTATCATCATGGGCGGCACAGCGGCGCTCAGTGAGTACGAGGCCGGCCTGGACGTATTCCATGCCAAGGGCATCTCGCGCCTGTCGCCCTTCATCGTGCCGCGGAGCATGGGTAACGCCGTGGCCGCCACGCTCACGCAGGCGTTCGGTTTCGGCGGACGCGGCTTCACCGTCGGTTCCGCCTGCACCAGCGCCACGCATGCCATCGGCCAGGGCATGGAGCTGATCCAGCTCGGCCGCCAGGAGGTCGTGATCTGCGGCGGCGCGGAGGAACTGCACGACAAGGCGGCGATGTGCTTCGACGTCATGAACGCGCTGTCGACCACCAGCATCGCCGGTGAGCGTGTCTCCACGCCTTACGCCTCGGACCGCGATGGCATCGTGCTTGGCGGCGGCGCCGGTGTGCTGGTGCTTGAATCGCTGGAACACGCACTGGCGCGAGGCGCCACCATCCTCGCCGAGATGGCCGGCTATGGCGCGGCGTCGGACCCGGACGGCATGATCAGCCCCGCCGCCGACGGCATGGCCGAAGCCATGCACCAGGCGATCGACCTCGCCGGGTGCATTCCCGGATACGTGAACACGCATGCCTGCGCCACCGTGCCGGGCGATCTCGCCGAGTGGGAAGCGCTGCGCCGCGTGTTCGGCGACCGTGGACACGCCGTTCCACCCATGTCGTCGATCAAGGGCCTCATCGGTCATGCGCCCGCCGCCGCGGGCGCGCTGGATGCCGTGGCGACCATCGCGATGATGGAGCACGGCGTCTTCCTCGGTGGCGCGATGCCGCGCGAACGCGACACGGCATTCGAGGGTGCGCCGCTCATCGACGGCGAACTCACGCTCGACATCGACAGCGTGTTGTCGAACAGCTTCGGCTTCGGCGGCAGCTGCGCCGCGCTGGTGATCCGCCGTTTCAGCGGAGCTGACGCATGATCGAGCTGAACATCGATGCGTGGCGTGCCTGGGCCCCGGGCGTGGAAAGCGCCGACGACTGGGCGACATGGGCTGCCACGCCCCGGCCGATTGTCGACGGCGGCGAGCAACCGTCGTGCGATTTCGTACCCGCGATGCAGCGCCGGCGGCTCAGCCGCCTCGCGCGCATCGTCATGCATGCCGCCTGGCCGCTATGCGCCGACGACGAGCAATTGCCCTTCGTGTTCGCCTCGCGTCACGGAGAAACCACGCGCACCTTCGCGATGCTCGACGAGATCGGCCGCGATGCACCGCTGTCGCCGACGCAATTCGGCCTCTCGGTGCATAACGCCATCGCCGGGCAGTGGTCGATCCTGCGCGGACAGCGCGGCGAGTCCGTGGCCATCGCCGGGGAAGCCGATACATTCGAGCACGCCATGGTGGAAGCCGCGGCCCTCCTGGCCGACGGCGCCCCCGCCGTCGTCGTGGTCGTAGCCGAAGAACTCCCCGCACCGGCATACAACGGTTGGATCGACGATGTACCGTTCTCGTATACGCTGGCACTCCGCGTATCGCTGGCGGGTGGCGGTCGTCGCTGGCGCCTGTCGCTCGAAGAGAACGACAGGGATGCCGCGCCGGCGGATATGCCGCACGCCTTGCGTTTCGTTCGCGCCATGCACGACGGCGCGCCCCTAGACCACCCGTGGAAGGCACGACGATGGACCTGGCAGCCGATAACGTGACCCGCCGGCAGGACGCCTGGGCCTGGCGCTTCGTATGCACGGCGCTCAGCTTCGCGCTGTTCGGCATCGGCGGCGTGCTGCTTCGGGTATTGATCCTGCCCGTGGTGCTGCACTGGCCAGGGGCTCCCGATGTCCGCCGTCGCCGTGCGCGCCGCACGGTGGGGCACGCCTTCTGGTTGCACGCTCAGTTCATGCATCGCACCGGCGTGGTGGTCTACCGCTTCGACGGCCTGGAGCGCTTGGGCAAGCCCGGGCAGATGATCGTCGCGAACCATCCCTCGTTGATCGACGTCGTCCATATCCTCGGCCATGTGCCCGATGCCAACTGCATCGTGAAACACAGCCTGTGGAAGAACCCCTGCATGCGTGGACCGGTGACGGTCGCCCAGTACATCAGCAACGACGGCAGCGCCGAGATGCTCGATCGCGCGGCCGACGTCCTGCGCGACGGCCAGACCCTGGTCGTGTTTCCGGAAGGCACCCGGACCACGCCCGGCAAGGAACCCGTCTTCCATCGTGGCGCGGCAGCCATCGCCGTTCGCGGCGCGCGTGTCATCACGCCCGTCTTCATCACCGTACGCCCCACCACGCTGACCAAGGCCGAGCCCTGGTACCGCGTGCCGCATCGTCGTGTGCACATGCACCTGCGCGTGGGCGACGACATCACCGTTTCCGACTTCAGCGATGGCACGCCCGCGCCGATAGCTTCCCGACGCATCAACGAACATCTCCACGCCCTGTACGCCAGGGAGCTGAAGGCATGAACGATCTCGAACGGGATATCGCCCAACTCATCATCGACACCCTGGCGCTCGGTCATCTCACGGTCGACGACATCGCGGTGGACCAGCCGTTGTTCGGCCAGGGACTGGGCCTCGATTCGGTGGACGCGCTGGAACTCGCGCTTGCCCTGCAGAACCGTTATGGGCTGAAGATCGCTTCGGAATCACGCGACGCGCGGCGGCACTTCGACACCGTGGGCAGCCTTGCCCTGTACGTCCAGGCGAGCGGTTCGACATGCGCCGACTGAGCGACCTCATGCTGCTGGTGATCGGCGTGCTGTACCCGTTCATCGTCTACTTCGGCATGGACCACGTGTCCACGCCCGTGTTCGGACTGATCCTGGGCGCGCTCTGGCTGGTTCGTGCTCCCGCCCTGCTCCGCCAGCCCGGCGGGCGCTGGATGCTCGGCATCACCTTGGTGTATTGCGCCGTGCTCGCCTTCGGCGGCGAGGAACACCTGCTGCGCTGGTACCCGAGTCTCATCTGCGCCCTGCTGCTTGCCGCCTTCGGCCTCAGCCTGAAGTTCGGTCCACCCATGATCGAGCGCATCGCGCGCGTCACGGAACCGGACCTGCCGCCCGTGGCGGTGCGCTATACGCGCCGGGTCACCTGGGTCTGGGTCGCGTTCTTCGCCCTCAACGGCACGGCGTCCGCGTTGCTCGCGGAATGGGGCCCGCTATCGTGGTGGACGTTCTACAACGGCATCCTGGCCTACTCGGTGATGGGTGCGCTGTTCCTCGGCGAATGGATCTTCCGCCAGCGCTTGCGCCGACGGATCAACAAGGCTCCGATGGACGGCGCCGCGCAGCGCCTCGCATCACACCCCTGGGTCGCCGCCGCGGCCGGTGGATACGCGGGCAAGCTCGGCCCGGGCATGATCGTGGCGTTGAATGCGACGGGCCGCATGGCCCTGCTCCGTCATGGTCGCGCGGGCCTGGTCAACGAGCTCGGCCAGCACGCCGCCGGTGACGACGCCTTGTCGACGCCACTGGTCTGGCGCTTTGTCGAGCAACTGCCCGAAACCCCGGGCGTGGACGCGTTGCTGCGCGCGCCACTGCCGGAATCCGCCATCGTGCTCGGCGAGCATCGCGATGGCGAAACCCATGTGATCGACCTGGCCCTGCCGCTCGACCTGGCCTGCTTCGCCGATCACTTCCCCGACGCGCCAGTACTGCCTGGCGTGCTGCAGATCGGATGGGCGCTTGAACTCGCCGCGCCACGCCTCGGTACGCCGCAAACCTGTCGCGCCATGGACGGCCTGAAATTCCAGCGCCTGCTCCGCCCCGGCGATCGCGTACGCCTGAGCCTTCGCCACGATGCCGCTCGTGGACGCCTGCATTTCGCCTACCACGTGGGCGATGCGCCGGTGTCTTCGGCGCACCTGCGCCTGGACAGCGCCGATGTCTGAAACCACCGCCAGCGCGCACTGGGCCGCACAGAAGGAACGCGGCAGTTTCCTCGGCCTGAAGCTCACCGCCATCGCGGTGAAGCTGCTCGGGCGCCGCGCGGTATCGCCGGTGGTGCGGCTCATCGTCCTGTACTTCTTCGTGACCGGCCGCGCCACGCGGCGCAACGTGCGCGAGTATCAGCAGCGGCTGGCCGCCTGGAGCGGTCGCGAGGGATTGTTCCCGCGTTCGAGCGCCGTCTATGCCCAGTACCTCGCGTTCGGTGAGTGCATGCTCGACCGCTTCGACGTCTGGCGCGGCAAGCTGCGCCTGTCCTCGATCGACATGGACGATCCCGATGGCGTGCGCGACGCGCTGCTGGCCGGTGGTCGCGGCCAGTTGCTGGTCTGCACGCACCTGGGCAACCTCGACGTGTGCCGCGCCATGGCGGAAATCGGTGAAGGCGTGGCGCTGAACGTGTTGATGCACCTGCCCCATGCGGCGCATTTCAATCGCCTGCTGGGCGAATCCGGCGACAGGCGCCTGCGCCTGATGCACGTCGGCGACCTCGACACCGCCGCGATGCTGGACCTGTCTCAGCGGCTGGAGCGCGGTGAATGGATCGCCATCGCGGGCGATCGGGTGCCGGAGCACGGTGGCCGCGCGGTCGACACCGACTTCCTGGGCGCGACCGCCGCCTTCCCGCAAGGCCCCTGGCTGATGGCGGCGATGCTGCGCTGCCCTGTCAATCTCGTCTGCTGCCTGAAACACGAAGGCCGTTACCGCATTCACCTGCGTCGCTTCGACGACGCGTCCACCTGGGAGCGCGGACAGCGCGACGCCACCATCGCCGGCGCCGTCACGCGCTATGCCGCATGGCTGGGCGAACGCTGTCTCTCGGCTCCCTTGCAGTGGTTCAATTTCCACGCGTACTGGCACGGTACGAACGGAGCTCCCCATGCGCGCTAGCGGAGTCCTTTCCGCCGAGATCGAAGTGACCGTCCCGTTCTTCGACGTCGATTCCATGGACGTCGTGTGGCACGGCCACTACGTGAAGTACCTCGAGATCGCGCGCTGCGCGCTGCTCGACGACCTCGGTCACAACTACGTGCGCATGAAGGAGACCGGCTACGTGTGGCCGATCATCGATCTCCAGTTGCGCTATGCGCGTGCGGCGCGCTTCGGCCAGAAGCTGAGCGTGCGTGCCGAACTCGTCGAATGGCAGAACCGCCTGAAGATCCACTACACGCTGAGCGATGCCGCCAGCGGCGAACGCCTCACCCGGGCCAGCACCATCCAGGTGGCCGTGAGCCTCGCCGACGGCGAAATGCAGCTCGTTTCGCCCTCCGTTTTCGTCGACGACGTCGAGCGCCGCCTCGCACGCCGTTCGCAACCCTGATTCACCGGAAGCCCAGCATGAAGTACGCCAGCGCCACCTACGTCGAGGAAACCCGGATCGGTTTCGTCTTCCTGCGCACGCATACCTGGCAGCACCATGTGCTTCGGGTGGCGATCAACGACCTCAAGCGCCTCATCGGCGACCCGTTGCCGCGCGGAGGCACGCTGCTCGATGTCGGCTGCGGCCAGGGAAGATCGTTCCGCCTGCTGCGCGACGCCTTCGCGCCCGACCGCATCGTCGGGCTGGATGCCGATCCGCATAGCGTCGAGCTGTCACGCCAGGAGGCCGAACGCGAAGGCATTCCTGCGAAGCTCATGCTCGGTGACTGCGCCCGCATCGACCTCCCGGACGCCAGCGTGGATGTGCTGTTCTGCCACCAGACGTTCCATCACCTGGTCGAGCAGGAGAAGGCGCTGGACGAATTCTGGCGCGTACTGAAGCCAGGTGGCCTGTTGCTGTTCGCGGAATCGACCCGGGCGTATATCGATACCTGGGTGATCCGCTGGTTCTTCCGCCATCCCATGCACGTGCAGAAGAGCCATGACGAGTACATGTCGATGCTGCGCGGCCGTGGTTTCGTGTTCGGCGACGCGAACGTCTCGCTGCCTTACCTGTGGTGGAGCCGGTCGAAGGATTTCGGCCTGCTCGAGCGCTGGGGCATCAAGGCGCCGCCTCCGCCGGGCAAGCGCGAGGAAACCCTCGTCAACGTCGCCGCGCGCAAACCCCTCGCCGACGCATGACGACGACGTACCTCA
Source organism: Luteibacter sp. (assembly GCA_035603855.1). Lineage (GTDB taxonomy): Bacteria > Pseudomonadota > Gammaproteobacteria > Xanthomonadales > Rhodanobacteraceae > Luteibacter. The sequence continues at coordinate 9,617 of DATNJP010000086.1, forward strand.
ACGCCTTGGGCGTGGTCTGTTCGCTGGGCGCCGGTAAGGCGGCAGTGGCGAGCGCGCTGTTCGACGGCGCGATGCATGGCGTGAGGCCCATCGATGGCTGGGTGCCCGCGCACGTGCTGCCGCTCGGCGATGTGCCAGGCGACCTGCCGGATATTCCCGAGGGCATGGAGAACCGCGACACGCGCAACAACCGCCTGTTATTGCTGGCCGCGCAGGAAATCGAAGGCGACCTGCGCGCGGCGATCGCGCGCTTCGGCGCAGCGCGCGTTGGCGTCATCGTCGGCACCAGCACCACGGGGATCGAGGAAGCCACGCGCAACATCGCCACGCGCGGCGTGACAGGCACGTGGCCGGAAGGCTACCGCTACGCCGACCAGGAACTGGGTGCGCCCGCGGCCTTCCTCGCCGAATGGCTGGGCGTCTCGGGTCCGTGCTACGGCATCTCGACGGCATGCACGTCGGGCGCCCGCGCGCTGCTCAGCGCGCAACGCCTGCTGCGCATGGGCCTTTGCGACGCGGTGATCTGCGGTGGCGCGGACACCTTGTGCCGGCTGGCGACCAACGGTTTCCACGCGCTGGAAGCCACGGCATCCGAGCGCTGCCTGCCATTCTCGCGTGCACGCCGGGGCATCAACATCGGTGAGGCGGCGGCCCTCTTCCTGATGACCCGGGATACCGCTCCGGTGGCCCTGCTCGGCGGCGGCGCCAGCTCGGATGCCTATCACATGTCGTCGCCGGAACCCGGTGGACGGGGCGCCAGCGAGGCGATGCGGCGCGCCCTGTCGGCGGCGGGCATCGATGCGGATACCATCGACTACGTGAACCTGCACGGCACCGCCACCGAACATAACGACGCCATGGAGAGCCATGCCGTGGCCGCGACGTTCGCGCACGCGGTCGCCTGCTCGTCGACCAAGGCGCTGACCGGGCACACGCTGGGTGCGGCGGGCGCGCTGGAAGCGGCCTTCTGCTGGCTGGCATTGACCGATGCGCAGCGGCGCCTGCCGCCGCACGCATGGGATGGCGAGGCCGACCCCGCGCTGCCACCCCTGCACTTCACCCGCGCGGGCGACACGTTGCCAGCCGGCCGCCGGCACTTCATGAGCAACTCCTTCGCGTTCGGTGGCAACAATGCGAGCCTGATCCTGGCGGACGCGCCATGACGCCCTGGACCATCGATCAACTCCTGCCGCACGCGGGCCGCATGATCCTGCTCGACCGCGTCGTCGAATGGGATGCCGAACGGATCGTCTGCGAACGCGTCGTGCGGCGCGGCGACCCCTTCGTGGAAGCATCGGGCCTGCCGGCGTGGGCCGGCGTGGAACTGATGGCCCAGGCCATCGCGGCGTGGAACGGCTGCCAGGTGCTTGCCGCGGGCGACAGTGTCCGTCCCGGCTTCCTGCTCGGTACGCGCACTTACCGCGCCGACGTCGACGTGTTCGAACCCGGCGCGAAGCTGACGATCGAGGCCGTGCGCAGCTTCCATGACGAGGACGGCATG
>DATNJP010000087.1:0-7133 GCA_035603855.1 Luteibacter sp.
GCGATCCGCCGACGCTCTGCCGACCGCCGCTTCCTCGGCCGCTCTTGGGCCGCTCTACACCCCCATGGAAGATCGGACGAAGCACGGCTACAACGTGGGACGGCGCAATATCACGCGCCTTCATGGCGAGGAGCGGCGCGGCCGATCGCTCGAGTAACCGGGTTAGCCGTCGCCATTCGGTAATTTGCCGGGCCGTCGCGGCTGCGCGTTTTTCGGTCCCCTCCTCACGGAACGCGACGTACTCGCGCAGGAGGTCCCCAAACGAACCACGCTCGCCGTGAACCTGCACCCTGTGCTTCGCCTGTGCCCGCTCCTGCGCGGGACTGCGGCCAGCGTTGATGAGGGCCAGCACACGTGTTGCCTCGTCGCGCGCCTGCTTTAGGGAGAGGGCCTGGAGGCCCGAAGGAAATTGATCCTGCGCAACGGAGATAGCTGGTGCATCCGAGGCCCTGCCCGAATAGTGGCCGAGCCTGATGCGCTTCACCCCCTCGTTGGGAATCCGCTTCACAAGGACCCACGTGCGCGCGCCGCCAGGGGACACACGCAACGCCAATCCCCGGACCAAGCCGTCAGCATGGTCGACTTGTTTGTCGGTGGGCTTGATGGCGTCCAGGTGCTTTTGGGTAAGATGGGGCGACGCGATAGCCATAAGGCAACTCCAGGCAACAAAACGACGTGTCAGGTCATGTTCTCTTATGTTGCCTCATGTTACTAAGGAATCGCTACAAGCATTGGTGCACAACGATATACGTGTACTTTGGAATTCGTCCGCCTACTCTCGGATACGACCTTCCAACCGCCTTGTAAGCGGTAGGTCCCCAGTTCGAATCCGGGTGTCGGCACCAGAACCACCCTAAAGCCGCCTAGCTGCGGCTTTTTTGTGTCCGCGTCGCCTGGTCGTGCCTGGCAAAGATGCTGTCGATCTCGACCGGTATGCCCATCGGCAACGAATGCACGCCGATCGCGCTTCGTGCGGGCAGCACATCCGGACCAAAGACGTCGCGTAGCAGATCGCTGGCGCCATCGGCGACCTTCGGGTGGCTATGGAATGACGCGATGGCCCGGACGTAGACGGTCAGCCGAAGGCAGCGCGCGATGCGATCCAGTCCGCACTCCTGCTCGAGGCTCGCCAGTATCAGCAGCATGGTCAGCCGCGCGGCGTCCTGGGCTTCCCCCAGCGTCATGTCGTCACCGACCAACCCCATGATGGGCTTGCCGTCCTTGATGGGGCCAAGGCCGGAGACGAACACCTGGTCTCCCGCCATCGTCACGACGTTGTACGAACCCAGGGCAGGAAACGGCTCGGGAAGCTGGAACCCCAACCGGCGAAGCGTTTCAATGCTGGTCATGCGTTTTCTCCGCTACGAGCAGGACAGCATACGCAGCGTGCGGTGTCGCGTTTTGAACAGATCACGCACGCTTGCCTACGAAGCGCAAGATCGGAAACGCTTGCGGCAGGCTGTCTGCCTATGATCCCTCCACGTCGTCAACGGGAGTGCCGCATGACCACATCACCGCAAGAACGCTGGTTCGACAGGATGGCCGCCGCCGCGGCGCTGCTGGCCGGGCGGCTAGATACACCGCCTTCGCTCGATGAACTCGCTGCGGTCGCGCATGTCTCGCCTTTTCACTTCCATCGCATCTGGCGCGGCATGACGGGTGAGACCGTCGGCGAAACGATATCGCGTCTGCGAATCGAGGCGTCCCAGCACGCGCTTCGTGCTGTCGGGGCGTCCGTGACCGGCGCGGCGATGGAAGTGGGCTTCGCAACACCGCAGGCATTTGCTCGCGCTTTTCGCCGGTATACGGGTACCACACCCTCTGCTTTCGCAAAGGGCGAGGCGGTCCCCAGTCATCCGCTCCCGGAATCCGAGGTGCGCGTCGTATGGCGTGAACCGACCGACGTGGTGGCCCTGCGCCGGGTAGGTGCGGATTACGTGGCGATGAACGAGGCATACGGCCAGCTCTGGGCCTGGGCGGAAAGCGCATCCTTGTTGGATTCCCTGCAAGGCATCTACGGCATCGCGATCGACGATGTCGCCAGCGTGCCGTGCGGTCACGCGCGCTACGATGCATGCATCGCCGTAAGCACGGAGATTCCTTCGCCGTTTGAACACATCGTCCTGCAAGGTGGCGATTATGCGAGCGTCATCCACGTTGGATCGTACGATGGGTTGCCCGCGGCGGAGGCTCGATTGCTTGGGCAGTGGTTGACTGCCTCACCGCATGAACCTGCGGATGCACCCCTGGTGCATCATTTCCTCAACGACCCCGACACTACGCCGGAAGGAGAGTGGTCGACGGAAATCCTGCTCCCGCTCGTAAAGCTGTGATCAGGTCGGCCTGATTCGCGCCAGCGACCGCTACCGCGTTCCCGAAGTCCGGGACCTGACATCAAGTCACGCAGCGCGGGACCATTTCTTTCCATCTTCCTCGAAGATGAGACGCCCCTGTCGCCTGACGGAATCGAGTGTGTTCATGACATCGATGGCGCGCCGGATAGTGGCATTTCCGTTGAAGTGACCTTTGACGATAAGCCTTAGCAACCTTTCGGCGGGCCCGGTGATACCGCTTTTGTCTTTTTCCCAAAGTGCTATCGACTGAGCCGTGACACCGACCAGCGTTGCCAATGATGGCTGCGATAGTTCCATTTCCGTTCGCAGGAATCGGATTTCCGAACCTTCCAGCTTGCCCGCCTTCTCGACAAGGGCGAGCGCTATGGTCTGATGAAGGCCCGGAAGGTCGTCGATCGCGATGGCTTTTCCGTATGGTGTCTGCTCTTCCACATAGCCATTCCTGAGCCAGATGTTGGTCAGTCCGGATTCGAGATAGTGGTACATGTCATTTCACCCAGAATGCCGTGATGATGATGGCTCGTGAATCACGCAAGTCATGGGGACTAAACTACGCACTATAAAATTTATAGGCAATGCCCGATGTGGTCGGAGCCCGTGACGCCTCGTGAGGTAGGGACTTATATGGCGCCAGCCGCCGGAGACGTCAGTAAGGGAAACCGTCTTGCCGTTCACGAGGAAACTGCCGATCGAGCACCACCGCCAGTGCGTGGTGATCGAGAGGGCCATGGGCAATGCGTTGCTCGAGGATGCTTGCGGCGAGTTCGCGTTGTTCTTCCGTGCACGCGTAGCCTGCCGCTCGAAGATAGAACACGACGAACATCTGCACCCGCCAGGGGAGGCGAGTGAAGGGTTGGGTTCCTGCTTTGAGATCCGAGGGTGCGATCACGCGACGAGTCCTTGCGATGCATGACAAGGACAGCAATGGGCGTGCCAATCACGCCGTGGGCCCCAGCGCTTGGCGCAGCACGCGGGTCGCGACGAATGGCGGTGTCCGCGGACAATGCACGGACACTGTGGACATCAAGCGCTACCGCGTATCCATCCGCTCGCTGAGGCGCTTGCGCAGGAAATCCCTCAACCGTTGAACGGCCGGCGTCAATTGCGAGCGGTGTGCGCTGACCAGGTTCAACGGCGCGCGTTCTCCGATGCCCGGTAGCAGGTCAACCAATCGGCCGGCCGCGATATCGTCGGCGACATCGATGTGCGACTTATAGACAACGCCCTGGCCGGCGAGCCCCCAGCGCCGCGTGACTTCGGCGTCATCGCTGATCCGGTTCCCGGCGACTTTAACCGCGTGCGAGCCGCGTGGCAGATCGAACATCCAGCGGTCGTGCACCTGGTCGCCCCATACGAAGCACAGGCAGTTGTGATCGCGAAGATCGTCCGGATGGGCGAGCCTGCCGTGGCGGGCGACATAGTCCGGCGAGGCGCAAAGCACGCGACGATTGTCGGGCGCGAGCGGTTGGGCGACCAGACCGGAATCGTCCAGGGCGCCATAGCGGATCGCGGCGTCGATGGGATGCCGATGGAGGTCGGCCGCGCGGTCGCTGATCCGTAGTTGCAACGAGATGCCGGGATGCTCGGCCTGGAACGTGTCCAGCCAGGGCAAAAGGACATTCCGGCCGAGGTCGGAGGGCACGGATAGGCGGAGTGGGCCGGCGATCTCCCCGCGGCTCTCGGCCAGCGCCTGGGCGCCGCCGGCAAGCGACTGGAGCATGGCGCGGGCGTGGGGCAGGTAGCGTTCGCCGTCTTCCGAGAGGCGCATGCTGCGGGTCGATCGGATGAACAAGCGCGTGCCTAGCTCCCGCTCGAGGCGCTGGACCGCGTTGCTCGCCATGGCCGGCGTGCTGTCCGCCAGCCGGGCGGCCGCCGAGAAGCTCCCGGCATCGACGGTTTGTACGAAGACCTGCACGTCGTCCAGTCGGATCATGGTCGCGGTTCGAAAAAGGTGTCTGGCGATGGTGCCTCTTTTTGGCCGCCCTGGCGCCCCCTGACGCGCTGCAACGTGGCCGTTGCATGGGGCGGTGTAAACTTGCGGAATGACCAGCTTTCGCGCGTCGCTTTTGCTTATCGTGCTCCCGCTGCCCGCCGTTGGGTGGGCACAGGGGTTGCTCGATGGCAGCGCCGGCGCCTGGCGCGCCCATGGCCGCCCGTTCGTTCAAGAACATCCCTCCCCCTGAGTCCCTTCGTCATGAGTCCAACCACCCGTTCGGTCGCCCTGATCGGCGCCCCCACCGATATCGGCGCCGGCCATCGCGGCAGTTCCATGGGCCCCGAAGCGCTTCGCGTGGCCCGGCTCGGCGAGCGCCTGGCCAAGCGCGGCATGCATGTCGTCGACCGCGGCAACCTGTCCGGCCCGCTCAATCCGTGGCTGCCGCCGACCGACGGCTATCGTCACCTCGACGCGGTGGTCGCGTGGAACACCTCCCTGCACGAGGCCGTCTACGCCGAGTTGAGTGAGGGCAAGCTGCCCGTGCTCCTTGGCGGCGACCATTGCCTCGCCATCGGTTCGATTTCGGCCGTGGCGCGGCATTGCCGCGACACCGGCAAGAAGCTGCGCGTGCTTTGGCTCGATGCGCATGCCGATTTCAATACCAGCCAGATCACGCCCTCCGGCAACATCCACGGCATGCCGGTGGCCTGCCTGTGCGGCTACGGCCCCGACGTGCTCACGCAGATCGGCGGCACGACCCCGGCGACCTCGCCCGATGTCTTCCGCCAGATCGGCATCCGCTCGGTGGACGATGGCGAGAAGCGCTTCGTCCACGAGGTGGGCATCGATATCTACGACATGCGCTACATCGACGAAATCGGCATCAAGGCGGCGATGGAAGAAGCGCTGGCCGGGGTCGACGAGGACACCCATCTGCATGTCAGCTTCGATGTGGATTTCCTCGATCCGTCCATCGCGCCCGGCGTGGGTACCACCGTACGTGGCGGCCCGAACTACCGTGAAGCGCAACTGGTCATGGAGATGATCGCGGACACCGGCCGGGTCGGATCGCTTGACATCGTCGAGCTGAACCCGGCTTTCGACAAGCGCAACCAGACCGCCAAGCTGGCGGTGGACCTGGCGGAATCGCTGTTCGGCAAGTCCACCCTGATGCGCTGAGGGTCGCCCGCGGGGCGCCCCGCGGGCTACACTCGGACGGTTTCCGTCCGCCCAGGCTTCACGTCACCATGCATACCCGCGTCCTTACCGGCATCACCACCACCGGCACGCCTCACCTCGGCAACTATGTCGGCGCCATCCGTCCGGCCGTCCTTGCCAGCAAGGATCCGAACGTCGACGCGTTCTACTTCATGGCCGACTACCACGCCCTGATCAAGAGCGACGACGCGGACCGCGTTGAAGCGTCGCGCCTGAAGATCGCGGCGACCTTCCTGGCCGCCGGCCTGGACCCGAACGTCGCCACGTTCTACCGGCAGTCCGACATCCCCGAAGTGCCCGAGCTGATGTGGCTGCTGACGTGCGTCACGTCGAAGGGCCTGCTCAATCGCGCGCATGCCTACAAGGCGGCAGTGGATCGCAACATCGAGAATCAGGAAGACGCCGATGCCGGCGTCACCGCCGGCCTCTACATGTACCCGGTGCTGATGGCCGCGGACATCCTCGCGTTCAACGCGAACAAGGTGCCGGTGGGTCGCGACCAGATCCAGCATATCGAGATGGCGCGCGACATCGCCCAGCGCTTCAACCATACGTATGGCCGCGAGTTCTTCGTGATGCCCGAAGCGCACATCGAAGAGCAGGTGGCCACGCTGCCCGGGCTCGATGGCCGCAAGATGTCGAAGAGTTACGACAACACCATTCCCTTGTTCGAAGGGGGCCCGAAGGGTCTGCGTGAGGCGATCATGAAGATCGTGACCGATTCGCGCGCACCGGGCGAGCCGAAGGACACCGAAGACTCTGCGCTATTCACCATCTTCCAGGCTTTCGCGTCGCCTGCGGAAACCACCGCGTTCGCGGATGCGCTGCATGGCGGCATCGGCTGGGGCGAGGCGAAGCAGGTGCTGTTCGAGCGTATCGAGGCGGAAGTGGCACCGATGCGCGAACGCTACGACGCGCTGATGGCTCGTCCGGACGACATGGAAGACATCCTCCTCGTGGGCGCGGTCAAGGCCCGTTCGATCGCCGAACCCTTGCTGGAAACGCTCCGTGACGCCGTGGGCCTGCGCAGCGCGCGGCACAAGGCAAAGTCGATCGAAGAACCGGCAGCCGTTTCATCCGCCGCCAAGCCCAAGCCGCCGCGCTTTGCCAGCTTCCGTGACGAAGATGGCAGCTTCCGTTTCCGCCTTTTCGGTGCGGATGGCGAGGAACTCTTGCTGTCCGCGCCATTCACCGATCCCAAGGCGGCGGGTGCACTGCGCCAGACCCTGTCGACGCTGGGCGGCGCGAGCGCGACGATCGAGTCGCAGGGCGATCACGTGGCGTTGCTCCTGGACGGCAAGGTCGTCGCTAACGGTACGTCGTATCCCGACGAGGTGGCGCGTGCCGCCGGTGTACTGCGCCTGCGCACGGCGCTGGATGTGCTCGCCGCCGCCACCGCCGAAGAGGCCGCGGCGAAGGCCGCCAGCAAGCAGGGAGCCTGAGCCATGCGCTACCTCGCGATCATGTTGCTCGCTCCGTGGCTGATCGTGCTGGGCTGGGCCTATTGGGCGTATCCGAAGTCGCTGCTGAAAAACATGACGCGCCGGGCGTTCGACGTGCTGGCACTGATCGCCGCGACCATCGCGGCGATCCAGTCGGCCATCGTGGCGTTCGACGCCGTCGTG
>DATNJP010000088.1:0-7844 GCA_035603855.1 Luteibacter sp.
TGCGGATCGGTGGAGTTCGCATACGCGGTCATGAAGGCCTGCGTCGCGTCCTCGTCGTCGAGCTGGCGCACGCGCGAAATGTACGTGGCGTAGCGCTTGTCCAGCGTCTTGCGGATGTCGTCGTCGTTCTTGCCGGCGAGCTTCAGGCGCAGCCAGTCGTTCATCGTGCGCTTGCGCCACACGTCGTCGAGCTCGGCCTGGTTCTTCGGCGCGGCGGCTTTCTTGCGATCGAAGTTGAAGCTGTCGTTGCTGCTGAAGTCGAAGCCCTGCTTGAGCAGGCCACGCGCATAGTTCATGCGGTCGACGGCACGCGTCACGTACAGGTTGAACACCGAGAACGGACCGCTGAGGTCCTGGTTCCAGATGGCGTCGTCGAACTGCGTCTTCAGCGGCTCGAACTTGGCGAGGTCTTCCTGGGTGAAGAAGACCTTTTCGCTATCGAGCGACTCGATGTAGGCCTTGTAGATCTTGGCCGACATGGCGTCGTCGAGCGGTTGGGCCTGGTAGTGGAACCGGGTGAGGAAACGCGCGGAAAGCTGCGATGCCTGCGCTTCGGCCTGGGTGGGCTTCAACGGCAGGCTGGACTCCTTGCGCTGCGGCTCCGGCGAGGTCGCCGCTTCCGAGGCGTCCTTCGGCTGCGGCGCGGCCTGCTTGGCCGCCGACGCGGCCGGAGCGGGCGGCTGCTGCGGCGCGGCGGCCTGGGCCTGGACGCCCGCGGCCGACAAGGCCAGCAGGAGAGCGATCGCGGGGCGAAGAGTCATGTAATCGGAGCCTCGGAATGCGTTGGGGCGTTTATTCGACGACGCCGGCGGCGTGAGCCATCAGGTCGGCATGGTAGGAGGATCGCACCAACGGGCCGGAAGCGACATGGGAGAAACCCATCTCCTCACCGGCGACGCGCAGCGCTTCGAATTCGTCCGGCGTCCAGTAACGGACCACCGGATGGTGATGCGCCGTCGGCTGCAGGTACTGGCCGATGGTGATCATGTCGACGTCATGGTTGCGTAGATCCTGCATGGTCTCCAGCACCTGCTCCAGCGTTTCGCCCAGGCCCAGCATGATGCCGGACTTGGTCGGAACGGTCGGGTGCTGCGCCTTGAAGTTCGTCAGCAGGTCGAGCGACCACTGGTAGTCGGCGCCCGGACGAACCTCGCGGTACAGGTGCGGGACCGTTTCCAGGTTGTGGTTGAAGACGTCGGGCGGGAAGTCCTTGAGGACGTCCAGCGCGCGCTCCATGCGGCCCTTGCCGCGGAAATCCGGCGTGAGGATCTCGATGCGGATGTTCGGGCTGGCGTGGCGCACCGCGCGGATGCAGGCGGCGAAGTGCTCGGCACCGCCGTCGCGCAGGTCGTCGCGGTCGACCGAGGTGATCACGACGTACTTCAGGCGCATGTCGCGGATGGTCTCGGCCAGGCGTGCCGGCTCGAGCGGATCCGGCGCCAGCGGGCGGCCATGGGCCACGTCGCAGAACGAGCAGCGGCGGGTGCAGACCTCGCCGAGGATCATGAACGTGGCGGTGCCCTTGGAGAAGCACTCGTGGATGTTCGGGCACGAGGCTTCCTCGCACACCGTGACCAGCGAATTTTCGCGCAGGCGCGCCTTCAGCTGCTGCACGGCGTTGCCCTGAGGCAGGCGCACACGGATCCAGCCGGGCTTGCGCAGCGTCGGCTGATTGGCATCGAAGCTCGCGCGGTTAATCCCGATCTTGTCGTTGCCAAGCATCTTCTCGCCGGGCTTGTCGACGACGGCGATGGGGATGCTGCGGGTGGGGGATACGGAGGATTGGCTCATAGGGCTACTGCCTCAGACCGCAAGGCGGGCGGGGAGTTCGGGGAGAATGGGCGCGGATTCGACGGCGTGGAAGCCGAACTGCTTGCAGAATTCCTGTACCAGGACATCTTCCACGTCTGCCAACCGCGAGGGACCGCCCAAGTCTAGCACCTGGGTGACCTCCAAACCCTTGTAGCCGCAGGGATTGATGCGGTGATAGGGCTCGAGGTCCATGTCCACGTTGAAGGCCAGGCCGTGGAAGCTGCAGCCACGGCGGATGCGCAGGCCGAGGGCGGCCACCTTGGCCCCGGCGACGTAGACGCCCGGCGCGCCTTCGAGGCGTTCGGCGCCGATATTCCACTCGCCGAGGGTGTCGATGATGGCCTGTTCGATGCGGTTGACCAGCTCACGCACGCCCACGCCGGTGCGGCGCAGGTCGATCATGGGATAGGCCACGATCTGGCCGGGACCGTGGTAGGTCACCTGGCCGCCGCGGTCCACCCGCACCACGGGGATATCGCCCGCCGCCAGCACGTGCTCCGCGAGCCCTGCCTGCCCCAGCGTGAACACCGGGTCATGCTCCAGCAGCCACAGCTCGTCGACGGTGTCGTCGGTGCGGTTGTCAGTGAAGGCGCTCATGGCCTTCCAGGTGGATTCGTAGGGGACGCGCCCCAGCCTGCGGACGTTGAGGGGGAGGGTCATGGAGATCGGATCGGAGGGGATGTCGAGGAGTTGTGGGCGGGAGCCGAGGGATACAAGGATAGTCCTACCCTCCCCTGGGCGCGCGCCTGGTGCGCCGCTGTTTGTGGGAGCCGGCTATGCCGGCGATCCCGCGGCAGCGGGCGAGGCTGCCGCTAGCTCCCATCGCCGCTGAAGCGGCTCCCACAAAGAGCGCGCATGGTGCTGGGGCGCACACGGCTCTTGTGGGAGCCGGCTATGCCGGCGATCCCGCGGCAGCGGGCTAGGCTGCCGCTAGCTCCCATCGCCGCTGAAGCGGCTCCCACAAAGATCTGAGCTACAAAGCTGAACTACGAAGCCCGTAGCTGAGCTACGAAGCCCGGCGCGCGGCGTCGCGGTTACATCGTGAAGCGGATGTTGCTGTCGGCGCGCAGGGTGCTGTGGGCTTCCAGGTACTTCTCGCGGCTCGGCGCGATGAAGCTCACGGTGACCGACTGGTAGTTGCCGGCCGGTGTCAGCTTGGTCGACAGCGTCTCGTGGAGCACTTCCAGGCCGATCCGCTTGAGGAGCGCCGGGACGTGCGTGTCGAGCCCGGCGTTCGCATTGCCGATGGCCGTGATTTCAAATTCGCCGGGAAACTGGAAACCCTTCCCGTCCTTCTGCGCTTCGCTGAAGTCGATCTCACGCATCGCGATGCCCTCTTACTTCTTGTCGCTGCTGTCGCTGTGGAACCACAGCATGATCGTGTCCCACAGGCGCGAGAAGAAGCCGCCTTCCGGTGCGTCGGCGAGCGCCACCAGCGGTGCAGTGAGCACGGGCTGGCCGTCGAGCGTCACGCGCAGCGTGCCCACCTGCTGGCCCTTCTTGAACGGGGCGATCAGGGTGGCCGGGATGTCGAGGTTGGCCTTGAGCTTGTCGTAGTCGCCGCGCTTGACCGAGACCAGCGCATCTTCGGTGAGACCCAGCGCGATGGTGTTCTCGGCGCCCTTCCACAGCTTCGGCGTGGCCAGCGGCTTGTTGGCTTCGTAGAGCTTGTGCGATTCGTAGAAACGGAAGCCGTAGTTGAGCAGCGCCAGCGCGGCGTCGGCGCGGCCCTTCTCACTGCTGGCGCCCATGATGATGGCGATCATGCGCGCGTCGCCCTGCTTCGCCGAGGCGGCGAGGCAGAAGCCGGCGGCGGCCGTGTGGCCGGTCTTGATGCCGTCGACGGTGCTGTCGCGCCACAGCAGCAGGTTGCGGTTGTGCTGCTTGATGCCGTTCCACTCGAATTCCTTCACGGCCGAGATCGCGTAGTCCTCGGGGAAGTCGTGGATCAGCGCGCGCGACAGGATCGCGATGTCGCGTGCCGTCGTGAAGTGGTTGGCGACCGGATAGCCCGACGCGTTCTGGAACTGCGAATGCGTCATGCCGATCTGCTTGGCGTACGCGTTCATCAGGTTGGCGAACGCGGGCTCGGAACCGGCCGTGTGCTCGGCCAGCGCGATGGCGGCGTCGTTACCCGACTGGATGATCATGCCGTACAGCAGGTCCTTCAGAGGCACCTGGCTGTTGAGCTTCAGGAAGCTGGTGGAGCCGTCGGTGCTGGCACCGCCGCCACGCCATGCGTTCTCGCTGATCGTGACCGGATCGGTCATGTGGATCTTGCCGTTGCCGATCTCGGCGGAGACGACGTAGTCGGTCATGATCTTCGTGATCGACGCCGGCTCGACCTGCATGTCCGGCTCTTTCGACGCGATGATCTGCCCGGTGTTGTAGTCCATCAGCACCCAGCTCTTGCCCTCGACATCCGGCGGCGGCGGTACCGGCGCCTCGGGGACCACCGGGCGCGGCACGGACGGGCGGGGCGGGGTCTGCTGCGCCACGGTCACACCGGCGACGAGCGCGGCGGCGGCGAAAGCGAACAGGGAACGGGGCAAGAGCTTCATCGTTTCAGCGGTCCAGTCAAAGCAACAAAAAAGGGGGTCAGTCTACCGCGACCTGCGGCCTGGGCAGGCCCATGCCGGCAATCTGGTCGGTCACGCGATCCGCGGTGTCCACGTCGGCCAGCGGTCCCACGCGTACACGGCGCACGTTGCGGCCGCCGATATTGGCCTCGATGACACTGACCGGCCCAAGGCCGGCCCGGTTCAATTGATCGGCCACGCGATTGGCGTTCACGGCGTCGGAGAAGGCGCCGACCTGGAGGTAAATGGTGGGTTTGCCCGCCACGGGCGGCGTGATCGGGCCCGGGGCCGACGCCTGGGAAGGCGCGGGATTTTGCGAAGGATTCGGCTGCGATGGCTTCGTCGCCGCGGGCGTCGCCGACGAGGCGCCGTTTTCCGCGCCCGCGGCGGCCAGCGGCGGCAAGGCCTCCGCCGGCGAGATGCCGGTCATCCCCTGCACGTGCCCCTCGTCGTCCTCCGCCGGAGCGACGATGCTCGCGGCACCCGCGGGGCGGGATGCGGCGCCGGCGATGACGACAGGCGCGGCGACCACGCGCGACACCGGAGGCGTTGTCGCCATCTGTGGCGTCGGCGCCGTGCGGCCCGAGGGCGGCGGCGCGCTGGCCACGACGCGCGGCGGCGGAGGCGGTGCCGTCACCGGCGCCGGTTTCGGCGCGGTGTTCACGTACGGCGCGCCGCGATCGCTGTTGGCTTCCGTGGGATCGATCGCACGGACTTCGACCAGGCCGGTGCCCTTCGGCCACACGCCGATCTTCACGGCGGCGGCGAAGGACAAGTCGATGATGCGGTTTTCGTGGAACGGCCCACGGTCGTTGATGCGCACGATGACGCTCTTGCCGTTCTCGAGGTTGGTGACACGCGCATAGCTCGGCAGCGGCAGCGTCTTGTGCGCCGCTGAGAACTGGTACATGTCGTATTCCTCGAGGCTCGAGGTTTTATAGCCGTGGAACTTGTTCCCGTAGAACGAGGCGATGCCGCGCTCCACGTAACCACGCGGCGTCGGCAGCACGTTGTAGGTCTGGCCGAGCACGGAATATGGCGACTTGTTGCCGTAGAGCGCGCGCGGCTCCACCTTCGGCACCGGCTCGGGGAGCTTGTTCACGTCCGGGATGTCGGTGGGGACGCTGTCCGAACTGGAGCGGTAGCGCGAGCCCTGTGATTTGCGGATGTCGTCGTAGCGGCCGCTGCTGCTTCCGGGGGATGAACCGCTACGGGAGGAGGGTCGGGCGTTGCGTGAGCCGCCGCAGGCGGTTAGCAGGAGGGCTATGAGCAGTAGCGCGAAGATCGAGGCGAGGCGGTTTGGTGGCAATCGCCGCTGAAGCGGCTCCCACACAGAGCTGGCCCTTACATGCACAGAGCCTGCCTTGGTCCATGCAGAGTCGGCCTTGCTCCACACAGAGCTGGCATTGGTGTGTTGGTGGGGGGGTGTGGGGGCGCCTGCTTCTTGTGGGAGCCGGCTATGCCGGCGATCCCTGCGAAGCGCAGCGCTCGATCGTGCAGCCAGCCCCCCGACCAGCGACGTCATCGTTCGCCTGGCCCGTGGGTTCGGGCGCGGATTTCGCGCGCCAGCTGGTCGACGGCCATCGCGTACATCGGGCTGCGGTTGTACGTCGTGATCACGTAGAAATTCTGGAAGACGAACCAGTACTCGTCGCCCGACGGCCCGTCGAGGCGCACCAGCTGCGCGTCGCGGCCCGGATTCAGGTGCTGCACGGGGGCGAAACCGTCGGCGACGAAGGCTTCCACCGGCTTGACCGGGCGCCAGTCCTTCGGCACGTCGGGCGCCGTGGCGCGGCGATCCGGCTGGGCGCGTGCGGCGATGGGGCCACCGGCTTCCCAGCCATGCTGGGCGAAGTAATTGGCCACGCTGGCGAAAATGTCACCCATCGAGCCCTTCATGTCGATGCGGCCGTCGTGGTCGTAATCGACACCCCAGTCGCGGATCGACGAGGGCATGAACTGCCCCCAGCCCTGGGCTCCCGCGTAGGAGCCGGTCAACGTGTCGATCGGACCACCGAGGTGGTTCTGCGGCAGCTCAAGCAACGCCTTCAGCTGCTCGCGGAAGAATGGCGCGCGCTTCGGGTAGTAGAAGGCGAGTGTGGTCAGCGCGTCGATCACCTTCCACTTGCCGGTGTTGCGGCCGTAGAAGGTCTCCACGCCCACGATCGCCACGATGTACTCGGGCGGCACGCCGTATTTGCGGCCGATGCCGTCGAGCAGCTGACGGTGTTCGCGATAGAAATCCGCGCCAGCCTCGATACGCTGCTCGGTGAGAAAAATCGGACGGTAGTCGCGCCAGGGCTTGCCCTCGGCGGGGCGGCTGATCGCGTCGAGGATCGCCTGCTGTTTCTTCGCGCCGTCGAGCAGCTTGTTCAGCGAAGCCTTGCTCTTGCCGGTGTCTTTCGCCACTTCGCGCACGAGCTGTTCCTGCCCCGGATGCGTTTCGGCGAAGGCCGCGGAGGCGAACATCAGGGGGAAGGCGATCATCGCGCCGGCGAGGCGCGGGAGGTGACGTGCGGGTCGTGCGCGGCGCGCGGCGAGAACTTCATCCATGTTCGGAAGCGTAGCACGCAAAAGTGGCGCTTCCGGGGCCAATATCGGTGAACGTTCAGGCCGCAGACGTGTGTGGGAGTGGGGGTGTGCGCTTGTCGTCGGGGGCATTCGCCGCTGAAGCGGCTCCCACATGAAGCAGCTTCCATGTGAAGCTGGTGCCACATGAAGTGGCCGCCACATGAAGCTTTTCGGGTGGGGCTTCGTTAGTCGTGGAGTTTGCGGTTGGCGTGGATCGACATCAGTACGCCGAAGCCTGTGAGCAGCGATACCGCCGAGGTGCCGCCGTAGCTCACCAGCGGCATGGGCACGCCCACCACCGGAAGGATGCCTGCGACCATGCCGCCGTTCACCGCCACGTAGACGAAGAAGCTCATGCCGATGGCGCCGGCCAGCAGGCGTGAGTAGGTGTCGCGCGCGTTCATCGCGATCCACAGGCAGCGGCCGATGATGAAGGCGTAGAGCAGCATGATGAGGATCACGCCGACCAGGCCGAATTCCTCGGAGAACACCGCGAAGATGAAGTCGGTGGTGTGCTCGGGCAGGAACTCCAGGCGCGACTGCGTACTGTGCTGCCAGCCCTTGCCGAAAGTGCCGCCGGAACCCACGGCGATCTTCGACTGGATGATGTGCCAGCCGTTGCCGAGCGGATCGGACTCGGGATCGAGCAGCGTGCGCACGCGGTTGCGCTGGTATTCGTGCAGGAACTGCCAGGCCACGGGAATTACCGCGCCCACGCCGCCCACCAGCAGGCCAATACGCCACCAGGCCATGCCGGAGAGGAACAGCGCGAACGCCCCCGCGCCAGCCACCAGCAGCGCGGTGCCGAGATCGGGCTGCTCGGCGATCAATCCGACTGGGAGCAGAATCAAGACGCCAACCGCGCCGAGCGTGATCCAGCCC
>DATNJP010000089.1:0-5468 GCA_035603855.1 Luteibacter sp.
CGTAAAACTCGCGCGGCATGTAGTAGTACGTCCAGATCGTATGGCCGTTCATGCCCACCGACTGCACGCCGCGGGCGAAGCGCACGCCCGCACGCTGGAAGCGTCGGCGAAGCGCATAGTGCCCCACTTCCCACGGGCAGATGCGCCCCATGACGGAGAAGACCAGGCGGCCTCCCGGTCGCACCAGCCGCGCGCATTCGTCCGCGACGGCGCGCATGTCCGGCGCGCAGTTCAGGGGCCCGAAATTGGAGTAGATGCCATCGAAGGTTCCACCCAGCAGATGCAACTGCTGCACGCCGAGATGCACCGCGCTCACCTTTGACGCGAGGTTCGCGTCGACCGCGCGGGCCCGGGTCCGTTCGATCATCTCGGGCGACCAGTCGCTGGCGACCACATCGTATCCGTGCCGGGCGAACTCCACGGCATCCAGGCCCGTGCCGCAGCCGATATCGAGCAGACGCGAGCCCACGGGCAGTTCGCTGCCGATGGTCTTCCACATCATGCCGCGCATGCGCTGGATCAGCTCATTGTTGCCCCGCGGCCCGTCGTAATCCGCGGCGACGCTGTCGAACGCACGCTGCGTGTCGAGCAGTTGCGATTCGTCGAGTCCGCCCGGGGATGCCACTCGTCCGATCTGTACTTGCCCACTCATCTTGATCTCCAACGCCCATGCGCCCCGGAACCGCCCGGGGAACGCGATGGGCACACACCGTAAGTGTCGGTCCGGGCCGGTTTGGTTGAATCAAGCGGTACGAACCGCAGCATTTCGCGCCGTGGCGGCCCTGCGCAGCGCGTTACGCCCCACCGCAACCAGCGAGGCGAAGAACACCGCCGCAAGTGCCCCGATACCCCACGTCAGCATGGCATTGGGGAAAACCCGTCCCTCCGGCGCACTGACCGGCCATGCCATCGCGGTCGGATAGGAGTAGTTCCTCGTAAGACGGATCGCCAGGTCGCTCCGTACCTGTTCCAGGTTACGGATCTCGTTGTTCTTGGCGGCCAGAACCAGGCTATCGACCTGTGCCGTGTCTCCTTTCGCCCTGTCCAGGTCGCGCGCGAGGCGGTCTCGGTCGGCCTTGGCATCCCTCAGGTTGGCGTCGATTTCCTCGAGGCGTGCCTGGGCCAGTTGCTTAGGTGCTTCACCGATCTCCTCATGCAAGGCGTGCAATACGGTCACGACGGCCGATGCCAGCTGGGCGGCATCCTGCGACGAATAAGCCCGCACATGCACCTTGATGATGCTGGCGTACGGCAGGGGCTCGAGTTTCATGCTTCGGCGGAACAGGGCCCCCTCGGCGGCATCCAGCGGAACGCCGACGCTCTTCAACACGTCGTCCTGGAATCCTGGCGTCTCCAGGCGTTCCAACACGCGCTGGAAGGGTTCGATCTTCACGTCCTGGCCTGGGGGTGCAACGCCGACCTGGCCGATCTGAACCCACGATGTGGCCTCCCACTGGCTGCGCGAAGCGTGCAGGTAACCAAAGGTGGCGAGCAGGACCACGACGGCCGTGGCACCGAACCAGCGCCACTCGCGGACGACGATGCGCCACATGTCGATCAGGTAGATTTCGTCAGGGGTTTCCATGCGGGGGACTCGTCGTGGCGTTCGCGGGCAAGGCCGCGTCGGGATGGAGGGGAAAAGCGGGTGTGCGACGGTTCGGCAACCATGCCGCCAACACCTGCAGCACCAGGCAGATGGCCAGGAAGGCCGCGTTGAGCCAGATGAAGATCTGCGGTGCGAAGGGTGACATCGCCGATACGTAGGCGATGCGCAGGAACATCAACAGGCCAAACAGGGGTACGTTCGGGCGCAGCCGGCGCACGCACCAGATCAGCAAGGCATAGGCCGCGACCATCGACGCCACCGCACCGGCGGGCCCCCAGGCCAGGAGGAACGGCAGGTACTCGGTACCCACGTTGATGTTCACGGCGTCGAAGGGAATATCGGTATCGGTGGTCAACAGGGTGCCGCTTCCCGGCACCAGCTGGTGGATCAGGAATGCGGAGTTGGCGTAGTGCTTGGCGACCATTGCGCCAAAGTTGAAAGGACCCGCGCTGATGTACAGCAACAGCCATTTCACGCCTTGCGGTGCCGCCTTATAGAGATCGCTGAAAGGCAAGGTCACGTTGTCCAGCGAGCCCGACCGCAGCGCGCCCAGCACCGAGAAGACCACGCAACCCACCACGCCCAGCACACCGATCGCTTTCCAGGGCAGCGGCCGGCTCTCGTCGCGGCGCATCGCCACGACGAAGGCGATCGAGAACAGGCCGGCGAAGATGCGGTTGCGATCGATGACGAGGACGGGGAAGACCAGACCGGCAAGCACCAGCGCATAGCGCAAGCCGGCATGCCGGGTGCACAGCAGGCCGATGACCGGCAGCGTCCAGCACATGTCCGAGATATGCCGGATGTGCTCGCGACCGGGCTCAAGCGTGGCGTACGAGGACGGGTTGTCGAACAAAGGAATCGGATACAGCGCCAGGTCGGCGACACAGAAGACCAGCACGACCGCGGCGAACGCCAGGGCGACGAAGCCTTCGCGTGTACCCGCATAGCGCCGCTCACGGAAGCGCGCAGGGGAAGGCAGGCGGACACCCGCGACGGCATCGAGCAACAGCAGTCCCGCCGCGACGACCACCAGCAACAGGATGCCCTGCCCGTAGCCTGTCGGAAGGTCGTAGGTGAACAGTGTCACGACACAGGCGAACAGCAAAGGCAGGCACAGGTAAGCCGACGGCAGGCGGAGAAGTCCCTTCATGTTTCGCCCACGCGCTGTCGCTGTGGCACGGGCCGGATCTTCGAGACCGCCAGCAAGCCCAGGTACGCCGCCATCTGCAGGGCCACGAGCCACGTACGCCCCTGAAGGAAGGCGATCTTGGCGCCGATGTGGTATGCCTCCGCACGCAGCCGCGTACGGTCGGGCTCGCCGAACATGCATAACCTTCGCAAGGCCACTTGCCGTGCCTCGGTGAGATTCACGATGCGGGTCGCCGTATGCCGGGTCTTGCTGAAATTCTCGCCGTGCAGGCGGTAAGCGCAGACCTTGATGTCGATGAAGCCGATCGCGTCCCTCGCCGCGAGGCGGAGGAACAGGTCCCAATCGTCGACGCGCAATCCTTCGGTCCAGCGCGCCACGGTATCGAGCGCGTTCTTGCGCAGCATGGTTACCGGACCACCGACGGCCCAGTGGCTGATCACCGCGCGCCGGATGCCCTCGTCCGAGCGGTAGAGACGCTTGTCAGCGTGGTGAAGGTCGGACATGCCACTCTCGAGGATCTTGGAGCCATAGCGATCCACGACGATGCAATCGCCGATGGCGGCACTCTTCTCCGGATGCATCATCAGGTAACGCACCAGCACCTCGCAGCCACCGGGAAGCAGGTAGTCGTCGCTGGCGCCGATGCGGAGGAACTCGCCACGCGCCCGCGCGGCCAGTTCATTCAGCGTCGCTGCGATGCCCTTGTTCTCGCGGCGAACGAACTCGATCGCGATCTCGTCACGGTGCCTCTCGGCCCATGCCTCGATGCGCTCCGCGGTCTGGTCGGTGGAGCCGTCATCGATGATGACGATCTCCTTCGACGGGTACGGATCGTCGAGGACGCTATCCAGGCAGCGCACCACGTAATCCTCGTGGTTGAACGCGGGGATGAGCACGGATACCAAGGGCATCGCCGCGGATACCGGGATGTTTTCGGCCATGATCAGAGGCCTCCGAGAAAGCGCCGTACCACCACGACATTGAAGACGAAGTAGATGGCGTAGTTGACGGCGAACGCATACATCGCGCCGATGAGACCGAAATGCGCGGTGAACGCGTAGACAAGCAGGAAATACGTGCCGGCAAAGACGAGTTCGGAGGCGACGAACAGCCGTGTCATCGACTTCGCCAGCATGAGGTACGCCAGGACGAACGAGGCGATCTTGACCACGTCGCCGACGAGCTGCGCGGCGTAGAGGTCGTTGGCCGCCGCGAAGTCTGCGCTGAACAACAAACGTGTAATCCCGTCGCGAAGCACGTACACCACGATGGCGATCGCCACTACCGTCGGCAAGAGATAGCGATAGGCCTGACGGAGTTCAGCCAGCAGCGGCGGTTTCTCCTTCGTCGCGGCGAGCTTCGGCAGGTAGTAGATGTTGATGGCCGTGATGAAGAACAGCAGGTAGGCATCCGACCCCCGGCTCACCGCTTGCCAGTAACCGACCTGTTCCCAACCGAACTGGACGGCCAGGTGGTCGCGAACCGCGATATTCACCAGCGGAGGCACCAGCGCGGAGGTCAACGTCATCGTCGAGAATGCGGCCAGGCGCCCGGTCATCTCGCGGTCGAAGCGCATGCGTAGCATGCCGCGACGGAAGTACGGGCTCTTCCACCACGCCGGGATACCTACGACGAGCCACAACGCCTGGCCCAGCACGAGCGAAAGCAGCGCGCCATAGAGATGCAGCCAGCGTGAGAGCCAGACCGCCGCCAGCATCGCCAGCACGGAGCCTGCGACCTGGATGAGCGCCAACCGGCGCGCGTCCATGAAGCCGTTAATCACGGCAAGGATGTAATTGACGACGGCAATACCCAGCTGCGCGAAGGCCAGTACCCGGATCAGGCTCGCGTACTGCACGTCGCCGAGCAGCCAGACGGCGATCTGCCTGCTCAACAGGAGAGTCACCACGCCCATGACGCAGGATGCGAGCAAGGCATACCACAGGGCGGCGGCCAGGAGCCGCGAGAGACGCTGCGCGTCCTCACGATACTCGGCCACGTACTTCACGACCGCCGAGCTGATCCCTCCGCCCGCGAAGACCGCGAGCAGAGACATCAGGCTCATGAACTGGCCCAGGCGCCCAACGCCTTCGGGGCCCGCGAACGATGCCACGAGCTTCACCACGACGAGCGCGGCGAGAAGCCGCGCGCCCGTCCCGGTGGCTGCGTAGAAACCGGAGCGAACGAAGCTCATGGGTGGTCCGCGAACGCCATGCACGCGTCGATGACGCGTTCGACCTGATCGTCCCGCAGGTTCGCCGCCATCGGCAGGCTGAGTACCTGGTCGTGGATACGCTCGGTCACCGGCAGGTGCATCTCGCCAAGATGCGCATAGGCGGGCTGCCTGTGCGGCGGAACGGGATAATGCACCTGCGTCTGGATACCGGCCTGGGCAAGATGCCCGCGCAAGGCGTCGCGGCGCGCGCTGCGCACCACGAACAGGTGCCACACGTGCTCACCCGGCGTGCCAGCCGCCGGCATCCGGATGCCAGGATGGTCGATCGCCTCGCGATATACCGTCGCCACGCTGGAACGGCGCGCGTTGTCCGCATCCAGGTGGCGCAGTTTCACGCGGAGTATCGCCGCCTGCATCTCGTCCAGGCGTGAATTGACGCCCTGGAACAGATGCCTGTACTTCTCCAGCGACCCATAGTTGCGCAAGGCGTGCACGTGCGTCGCCAGTTCGTCGTCGTCGGTGACGACGGCACC
>DATNJP010000090.1:0-6114 GCA_035603855.1 Luteibacter sp.
AAGGTGCCGCTCGAGCTCGTCCTTGCTCATGTCGAGCAGGGCCACCTGCCCGGCCATGCAGACGGCGGAACCGATGATGCCCGCGCGCCAGTCACGTTCGAGGATTTCCCAACCCGGACGGCCGTAGCGGTCCAGTAAGGAATCGATCACGTCCTCGACGGCGATGGTGCCGTCGAAGTCGCAGAGGATGTTCCATTGAGAAGCGCTGAGCACGTGGGATACACCATTGACCCGTTTGCAGCGCAGGCTAGTGGTGCATCCTTTCCGAGCCCTTTCCCTGTGATGAAAGCGTTATGTAAGAACTTGTATGCCATGCTGACGCGATCGTCCGACCCGGTTTACCGCGCATGCAGCGTTCGCGCTTCCTTGTTCCCGCCCTGATTCTCGTCGCCGCGGCCGCCCATGCCGGCGACGATGACGCGCCAAGCTACGCGTTCGGTGCCGGCGTGCAGCGCATGCCGGCATGGCAGGGCTCGAAGGACCAGCGCAACCAGCCGATCCCGTACGTGGACATCGACCTGCCCGGCAAGGGCGAGCTGTCCACCGCGGATGGGCTCACCATCGACCTGCTCGCGGGCGAACATTGGCATGGCGGCATCTACGGCAACTGGCTCTGGGGGCGCACCCACGGCGACCTCGGCTCGCTGGGTGGCAAGGTCGCCTCGCTTTCGCCGCGTTTCCAGGGCGGCGGCTACCTCGAGTACGCGTTCGACAAACGCTTCAGCGTCGGCGGGCATGTTGCCCACGACACCGACGGCGCCGGTGCCTATGCGGCGCTTTACGCGGACTACCAATTGCCGGATGTCTGGTACGTCCAGCATTCCATCGAGTTGCAGGTAGAAGGCATGAACGGTCCGGCGATGCGCCGCTTCTTCGGGGTCACCCCGACGGAAGCCGCGACGCTCGGCACGAGCGCCTGGCGTCCCGGTGCGGGATGGCAGTCGGCGAACATCGAATACGATGCCTTCGTTCCCACCTCGCAGCACACCGGCTTCGCCGTGGCCGTGTCGTATGGACGGCTGTTCGGCAATGCCTCGGATAGCCCGCTGGTGCGCCAGTTCGGTTCGACGCGCCAGGTCACCGAGACCCTGGCGTTCGTCTACCACTTCTGAGCATTATCCCGGCGCGGCCGGTGGCATCTCGAAGTCTTCCTGCTCCTGCGGCGGCGGAATCGCGAACAGCACGCCCAGCACCAGCAGGTGGGCCGCGGCGGAAAGGAACGGCGACCACGCTTCCGACAGCACCTTGTAAGGCAGGATGTCGCCGATCAGGATGTTGGCGAGGTTCCAGCCCCAGTGCAGGCCGACGGCCAGCCACAGCGAACCGGTTCGGACCACGGCCGTGGCATAGGCCAGGCCGAAACAGAACAGCGTGACCCACTCGGACGGTCCCTGCGCCAATCGGTAGACATGGTTGAGCACATAGACCACGGCCGAAACCAGGACGAACACCCAGGGCACCCAACGCACGCGCAACGCCCGATAAAGGAAGCCCCGGGTCAGGATGTCCTCGGCGATGGATGGAATGAACGTGGCGACCAGGGCCCACGGAATCGACGAGAGGAACGACACGGTAGCGGCGCGCGGCGATGCAGGCGCCAGGGCCCCATAGACGTTCAAGGCCATGCCGACGCAGACGGCGACGTACTTGGCGAGCAAGGCCAGCACCAGGCCGCCCACCAGCAACATCGGTGCGGGGCGCCGCCATTCCAGTGCATAGGCGTCATAGCCACGAAAGCCGAGCCAGCGGCCGAGCGGCCATGCAGCCACGACCATCGCCACCATGAAGGTGGCCTGGATCGTGAAACTACCCAGCCAGCGACCGCCGATGCCTTCCGCACCCTGGTACAGAACGAACAGGATCACGAAAGCGAACGCGATGCGCCAACGTTCGCTCAGTGTCATGGATTCCCCGGACCGTTGGTGACGCCCGGAAAGCTTAGGGCCCGGATGCGTTGGGCGCCATAGTCTTTTGGTTGGCGCTAACGGGTCATCGGTCGTCGCGGGTCCAGATGGCGCCGCCATCTTCGCGCACGGGAAATACCGTGACCGGCTCATAGGCCGGGGGACAGGTCACCTCGCCCGAGCGCAGGTCGAAGCGCGCACCATGGCGGACGCATTCCACCTCGAAACCGTTGACCG
The DNA here is from genome assembly GCA_035603855.1 of Luteibacter sp. Taxonomy (GTDB): domain Bacteria; phylum Pseudomonadota; class Gammaproteobacteria; order Xanthomonadales; family Rhodanobacteraceae; genus Luteibacter. The sequence goes on from DATNJP010000090.1 coordinate 2,142, forward strand.
GACCGCCCGCCAGTTCGCCACCGTCGTGCGTGCAGACGTCCTCGATGGCGTACAGGTCGCCGTCGATGTTGTAGACCGCGATGGCGGTGTCGCCGTCCCAGACCACCCGGTATTCGCCGGGGAGCAGGTCGCTACGCGTACCGACACGGATCCAGCCGTTCATGCGCGCAGCTCCTTCACCAGGTATTCGAAACGCAGGTCGTCGCGCTGCGGCAGGCCGAAGCGCTCGTCACCGTAAGGAAACGGCTTGGTACGGCCGGTGCGCGCATAACCACGGCGCTCGTACCAGGCGATCAACTCCGCGCGGATATCGATGACCGTCATTTCCACGCGGTCGCAATCCCATTCGTCCCGCGCGATGCGCTCCACTTCCTCGATCACCAGCCGGCCGATGCCCGTGCCCTGGAACGGCGGATGCACCGAGAACATGCCGAAATAGCAGACCCGGTCCTGGCGCTCGATATAGCAGGAGGCCACGATGAAGCCGTCGCGCTCGAACAGGACGAAGCGTCCGTTCTCGCTGGTGAGCAGCTCCTCGATTTCGGTCACGTCCGTGCGCCGGCCATGGAGGAAATCGGCCTCGGTGGTCCAGCCGGCCCGGCTGGCCTCGCCACGGTAGGCGGATTCCACGAGTTCGGCGATCACCGAAGCGTCGGCCTGGGTAGCGATGCGGAAGGTGTGCTTTGGGGTCATGGCCGGGATTTTAACCCCCCGGACCGTCAGAGGAGGAGCTTGCGTACCTTTGTGATCGCCTCGATGAAACCGTCCACTTCGGCCTTCGTGTTGTAGAACGCCAGCGAGGCGCGCAACGTGGCCGGCACGCCGAAGAACTGCATCAGCGGGTGGGCGCAATGGTGGCCGGAGCGTACCGCCACGCCCTGCAGGTCGAGCAGGGTCGCCATGTCGTTGGCGTGGGCGCCTTCGAGCAGGAACGAGATCACCGGCTCCTTCTCCTTGGCGCGACCGAAGATCCGGATACCCGGCAGGCTTTCCAGGGCGTCGGTAGCGTAAGCGAGGAGATCCTGCTCATACGCCTTGAGGCGGTCGAAACCGATCCCTTCGAGATAACCGATGGCCGCCGCCACGCCGGCGAAACCGGCGATGTTCGGCGTGCCCGCCTCGAAACGATGCGGCGGATCGGCGAAGACGGTGCCTTCGAAGCGCACCTCGCGGATCATCTCGCCACCACCGAAGAACGGCGGCATCGCCATCAGGTGTTCGCGCTTCGCCCACAGCGCGCCCGTACCGGTCGGCGCCAGCATCTTGTGCCCGGTCACCGCGTAGAAGTCGCAACCCAGCGCCTGCACATCGATGCGGCGGTGCGGCGCGGCCTGCGAGCCGTCAACCAGAAGCGGGATGCCACGCTTGCGGCACTCGCGGGCGATCTCGCGGATCGGATTGACCGTGCCGAGCACGTTGGAAACATGCGTGACGCAGGCCAGCTTCACGTCCGGCGTCAGCATCTCGATGTACTTCTCGACGATCAGTTCGCCATTCGCGTCGATCGGTGCGGCTTTCACCATGGCGCCGCTGCGCTCGGCGACAAGCTGCCACGGGACGATGTTCGCGTGATGCTCCATGACCGTGGTCAGGATCGCGTCGCCGGGCTTCAGGCGAGGCAACGCATAGCTGTAAGCGACCAGGTTGATGGACTGCGTGGTGCCCGAGGTAAGGATCACCTCGTCGCGCGACGGCGCGTTGATGAAGCGCGCAATGGCGTCGCGCGCGCCCTCGTAGGCCGCGGTGGCTTCCTCGCCCAGCGTATGCACGGCGCGCGCCACGTTGGCGTTGTGCTCGCGGTAGTGACGGTCCACCGCCTCGATCACCGACAGGGGCTTCTGCCCCGTATTGGCGTTGTCGAAATAGATCAGCGGCTTGCCGTGGACGGTGCGCGACAGCAGCGGGAAGTCGGCACGGATGCGTTCGACGTCCAGCGGCAGGACGGCTGGCTCGGGCTTGGCGTTCATGGCTTGGCTCCGGACTTCTTTATTCGGCGGACGGACCGGTCGGCAGGTGCGCGACCAGCAGTTCGCCAAGGTGTTCACGCAAGGCTTCGTTCGGCAGCGACTCGAGCGCGGCACGGCAGAAGGCCAGGGTCAGCAGGCTGCGCGCCTGCGCCAGCGGAATACCGCGCGAGCGCAGGTAGAACAGCGAGCGTTCGTCGAGCTGGCCGATGGTCGCGCCGTGCGCGGCCTTCACCTCGTCGGCGTAGATCTCGAGCTCCGGCTTCGTGTCGATTTCGGCCTGGCCCGACAGCAACAGGTTCTTGTTGCTGAGCGACGCGTCGGTGCCGTCGGCGCCTTCGGCTACGACGATGGCACCACGGAACACGCCCCGCGACCGGCCGTCGGCGATGCCGCGCCAGAGCGCGTCGGACGAGGTGTCGCGCGCGTTGTGCCGGATCTCGAGCTGGGTATCGCCGTGCTGGCGACCCGACAGGGCGAAGACGCCTCGCGAGTCGAAGCGCGCACCGTCGCCGACGATATCCGCGTTGACCTCGTGCCGGACCAGCGCACCGCCCAGTTCAAGGGCATGCAGCGTCACTTCGGCGCGCGCGTCGAGGCGCACGTGCGAGCGACGCACCAGCGTGGTCGCGGTCGACGCATCCTGCAGCACGACGAGCCCGAGCCGCGAGCCTTCGCGCGCCACGACATCGGACACCACGGTACCCAGTTGCGCCGCATCGCCCGCCGAGACGAAATGCTCGACCACGTCGGCGCTGGCGTCCTTGCCCGTTTCGATCAGCAGGCGCACGTGCCATGCCGTGTCGCCCTGCGTGCCACTGGAAACGTGGACGATGTGCAGCGGCTTTTCCAGGGCGGCACCATCGGGGATGCGCAGCACGAGGCCGTCGGCGGCCAGCGCGGCGTTCAAGTGGGCGAACGCGTCGGCGGCACCGTGGCGGTAACGGTTGGCCAGGGCGAAGCGCAGGGGCTCGGCGTTGGCGGCCAGCGCCTTCGACAGCGGCGCCAGTTCGACCCCATCGGCATCGAGCGACGAGAGATCGGCGCGGAAGACGCCGTCGACGAAAACGACCCGGCCACCATCCACGCCCGGCAGGGCATACAGCGCCGGATCGATGATTGCCGCGGCGGCGACGGCGCGGTCGGCGAGAACGAAGCCGCGCTGCGACAGCGCGCGCAATGGCGTGTACTTCCAGGCTTCGTTACGACCTTCGGGCAGGCCACCATCGGCGAACGCCTGGAGGTTTTCACGGCGCGCGGCATCCAGCCAGGCGATGCCGGTATCGGGAAGCGTGGCAGCGGCGTCCAGTGCCGCCCGCACGAACGGGGACGGCGCGTTGCTCATGCCGGCGCTCCGGCGAGGTCGGCCTTGCGCAGTTCCGGATGCTTCTCGGCGAGCCAGGCATAGCCCTGCTCTTCCAGCTTCAACGCGAGGTTCTTGTCACCGCTCTCGACGATGCGGCCACCGGCCAGCACGTGCACGAAGTCGGGTTCGATGTAGTCGAGCAGGCGCTGGTAGTGCGTGACGATGACGAACGAACGGTCTGGCGACCGCAGTGCGTTGACACCCTCGGCCACCTGCTTCAGCGCGTCGATGTCGAGGCCCGAATCGGTCTCGTCGAGGATGGCGAGCTTCGGCTCCAGCACAGCCATCTGGAAGATCTCGTTGCGCTTCTTCTCGCCACCGGAGAAACCTTCGTTCACCGCGCGGTGCAGCAGCTCGTCGGATATCTGCATCACCTTCAGCTTCTCGCGGACGAGCTTCAGGAACCGCATCGAATCCAGTTCCTCCTCGCCGCGGAACTTCCGCTGCGCGTTGAGCGCGGCACGCAGGAAGTACGTGTTGTTCACGCCAGGAATTTCGACGGGATACTGGAAGGCGAGGAAGATGCCCACCGCCGCGCGCTCTTCCGGCTCGAGTGCCAGCAGGTCGCGGCCGTCGAAGTTGACGGTGCCGTCGGTGACTTCATAGCCCTCGCGGCCAGCCAGCACGTTGCCGAGCGTGGACT
>DATNJP010000091.1:0-2126 GCA_035603855.1 Luteibacter sp.
GTGTCGACGCCGCCACCGATCTTCACGTCGCGGCCGTTGGCAGCGAGCTTCGCCTTTTCCAGCGCCGCCTCGATGCCATCGGTCACGAAGATGAAGGTGGTGCCGCCCTCCATCTCGATGGGGTCGCGCGCATGATTCGTCAGCACGAAAGTCGGTGCGTGGTAAGGCGGGTTGTTACCCCACCACCCCTTCCAGCTCTCGTCCGCCCAGGGACCGCGGACCGGACCGAACATGTTGCGGCCGAGGATGAAGGCACCAAAGCCGTCCATCGAACGGTGGGCGTAGGCATGATCGATGCCCTCCGAGCCGCCGTCCTTACCGATCATCTCCCGGAACATGCGCGTGCCGAGAAGCCAGTGGTGCAACTCGTGCCCACGCTTGCCCAGCGGATCTTCGAGGCTTTGCTCCGGACCTGCTCCGAAGCCATCAAGCGAGATTGAAAAACCTGCAACGCGCACTTTCGTCATGGTGGACTTCCTTCGCTGTCATTCCCATTCGATCGTAGCCGGCGGCTTGCCCGAAATATCATAAACAACACGAGAAATACCGCGCAACTCATTGATAATACGAGTTGAACACTTGTCAAGGAAGTCGTACGGCAGATGTGCCCAATGGGCTGTCATGAAGTCGATCGTCTCCACGGCACGCAGCGCGATCACCCACTCGTAAGCGCGGCCGTCGCCCACGACACCCACCGAACGCACCGGCAGGAACACGGCGAAGGCCTGGCTGACACGGTCGTAAAGACCATGGCTGCGCAGCTCCTCGATGAAGATCGCATCGGCGCGCTGCAGCAGGTCGACGTACTCCTGCTTCACTTCGCCAAGCACGCGCACGCCAAGGCCGGGGCCCGGGAACGGATGGCGGTAGACCATCTCGCGCGGCAGGCCGAGTTCGACGCCGATGCGGCGGACCTCGTCCTTGAACAGCTCGCGCAGCGGCTCGACCAGCTTGAGCTTCATGTGCTCCGGCAGGCCGCCGACGTTATGGTGGCTCTTGATGACGTGGGCCTTGCCGGTCTTGCTGCCGGCCGACTCGATGACGTCGGGATAGATGGTGCCCTGGGCCAGCCACTGCACGCCTTCAAGCTTGGCGGACTCCTCGTCGAAGATCTCGACGAACAGGCGGCCGATGATCTTGCGCTTGGCTTCCGGGTCTTCCACGCCGGCAAGCGCGTCGAAGTAACGCTGCTTCGCATCGACACGGATGACGTGCACGCCCATGTGCTCGGCCATGGTCGACATGACCTGGTCGCCTTCCTGGAAACGCAGCAGGCCGGTGTCGACGAAGACGCAGGTGAGCTGGTCACCGATGGCCTTTTCAAGCAGCGCGGCCACGACCGACGAATCGACGCCTCCGCTGAGGCCGAGCAGCACGCGGTCCTTGCCGACCTGGGCGCGCACGCGCTCCACGGCATCCTCGATGATGTGGGCGGCGTCCCACAGCGTGGCCGAACCGCAGAGGTCGACGACAAAGCGGCGCAGCAACTCCATGCCGCGCTTGGTGTGGGTCACTTCCGGGTGGAACTGCACGCCGTAGAAGCGGCGCGCGTCATCGGCCATGGCGGCCAGCGGCAGGCTCGAGGTGGAAGCGGTGGCGACGAAGCCGTCCGGCATGGCGGTGACGCGATCGCCATGGGACATCCACACACCGAGGGATTCGCCGTTCTCGACCACGCTGTCGAACAGCGAGCAGCTGGCGAAGGTGATCGTGGCCGGACCGAACTCGCGGTGATGACCGGCTTCGACCTTGCCACCCAGTTGCTCGGCCATGGTCTGCATGCCGTAGCAGATGCCAAGCACGGGAACACCCAGTTCGAACACCACCTGCGGAGCCCGCGGCGACTCGTCCTCGGTCACCGATTCCGGGCCGCCGGAAAGGATCACGCCTTTCGGATTGAAGCCACGGATCTCATCCGGCGCGTGATCCCAGGCCCACACCTCGCAATAGACACCGATCTCGCGGATACGGCGGGCGATCAGCTGCGTGTACTGCGAACCGAAGTCGAGGATGAGGATCTTGTCGCTGTGGATATCGGTCATCGGTGGCGGCCTGCAGTTTTAATGGGGTAAAAAGCAGAACGCCCACTTGCGGCGGGCGTCCTGGGTCACCTGGAGCGAGCGCCG
>DATNJP010000092.1:0-2444 GCA_035603855.1 Luteibacter sp.
TCGTGAGCGCTCCGCGGCCGGCCTTCGCCAGGACGCCGATACGTTCGTTCAGCGCGCCGGCCAGGCCACGCAAGGCGTCGACATCCGCCGCCAGCGATTCCGGAAGATCGGCCGTCGAATCGACAGACATGAGCGCGCGGCCCACCTGGGCCCTCACACTCTCGCGCCAGCCGTCGACAACCGCATCGGTCGCGGAGTCGGGTGCGAACGCGGGCAGGTCGCTGGGTTTCGCCAGCAACGCATGCAGTTCGGCGAGGCGTGTACCGACCGCGGTGGCGAAAGCATCGTAACCCGCTTCGATCTCGCTCCGCCGCTCCTCGTCATCGGAGTGGCTGTATTCGTCGTAGCTGCGACGCAGGAAGTCGAGGGTCCACCGCCATGCGTCGCCCTGGTTGCGCAGGAAGCCCTGCAGCACGGCCAGCGTCGTGCGCTCGCCCTGCTCGCCCACGCGCACCACTTCGCCGAGCAAGGGCGCGGTGTTGGCATAGCCGTTCTCGGTGAGGAACCGTCCCATCTCCACTTCGGGATTGATACCCGGTGCGATGCGGCGGAAGAGCTTCACCACGCCGGCGTCGTGCACGATCATGGAGCTGTTCGACTGTTCGGCGGTCAGCCAACGGTTCTGCACGTCCGCATCGAACGACACGCCGGCAAAGACGTCCGTCGTCTCGAAGCGCACGGTACCGCCGTGTGCCGGTAATTCAATGCCGTTGCGCAGGCCGAGCAGCAGGCCGCTGGCGAACGCATCCAGCGAGAACGCATCGGCAAGCAGGCCCACCCGGCGGCCGCGACGCACCCGTGCCAATGCGAGTTGCTGCTGGCGTGCCGTGGGCACTTCGTCTTCCCACACGATGCCGACCGGCAACGTGTAGCGCTCCTTGCCACCATCGGCGAGGGTCGCCTCGACCTCGGTGAACACGAGATCGTCGCTGCGATCGGGCCAGGGAACCGCGTAGAGGATCTTCACCGATTCGATGCCACGGTCCTTCGAGGCGAACCAACGGCGCACGGCGAGGTAACCCGGCAGCACCTGTTTCTCGATCACACCGCGGTGGTGGGCCATGACCGGGCCTTCCACGAGCGCGCCGCGCAGAACGAGGGTCTCGTAATCCGGCAAGGGCTCCGGCTGCACTTCGTGCCATTCGGGCATCTGCGCGTTCGGGCAGATCTGGAAGGCATAGAAGCCATACGGAGGAACAGTGAGCAGGTACGGCAACTGGCCAACCGGCGGGAACGACGAACCGCCCATGATCTCGATCGGCACCTGGCCGTCGAACGCGGCGAGATCGAGTTCGACGGCTTGCAGCGCGCGCGACATGTTCGCGACGCAGAGCACGTGTTCACCGTCGTATTCGCGCAGGTAAGCCAATACCTTGCGGTTGCCCGGATAAAGGAAGCGAAGCGTGCCGCGGCCGAAGGCCTTGTATCGCTTGCGCACGGCCAGCATGCGTCGCGTCCAGTTGAGCAACGAATGCGGATCGCGCGCCTGCGCCTCCACATTGATGGCCTGGAAGCCGTAGAGCGGGTCCATGATCGGCGGCAGCACGAGGCTGGCCGGATCGGCACGGGAGAAACCGCCGTTGCGATCGACCGACCACTGCATCGGCGTGCGCACGCCGTCGCGGTCACCCAGATGGATATTGTCGCCCATGCCGATCTCGTCGCCGTAATAAAGCACGGGCGTGCCCGGCATCGACAGCAACAAGGCGTTCATCAGTTCGATACGGCGGCGATCGCGCTCGAGCAACGGTGCGAGGCGGCGGCGGATACCGAGATTGATGCGGGCACGGCGGTCGGCGGCATAGGTCTGCCACAGGTAATCGCGCTCGTTGTCCGTCACCATTTCGAGGGTGAGCTCGTCGTGGTTGCGCAGGAAGATCGCCCACTGGCAGTTATCCGGGATGGCCGGGGTCTGCCGCATGATGTCCGTGATCGGGAAGCGGTCCTCGCGCGCGATCGCCATGTACATGCGTGGCATGAGCGGGAAATGGAACGCCATATGGCATTCGTCGCCGTTGCCGAAGTAGTCCTGCGTGTCCTCCGGCCACTGGTTGGCCTCGGCCAGCAGCATACGGTCCGGATAATGCAAGTCGATCTCGGCACGCATCAACTTCAGGATCGCGTGCGTCTCCGGCAGGTTCTCGTTGTTGGTGCCTTCGCGCTCGATGAGGTATGGCACGGCATCCAGTCGCAGCCCATCCACGCCCATGTCCAGCCAGAAGCGCATCACGTCGAGCACGGCCTTCAGCACGGCGGGATTGTCGAAGTTCAGGTCCGGCTGGTGCGAGAAGAAGCGGTGCCAGAAATACTGGCCGGCCACGGGATCCCAGGTCCAGTTCGATTTCTCGGTGTCCAGGAAGATGATGCGCGTGCCGTCGTAAGCCTGGTCCGTATCGGACCAGACATAGAAGTTGCGCGCGGCGGAACCCTTCTTCGCCTTTCGG
>DATNJP010000093.1:0-4188 GCA_035603855.1 Luteibacter sp.
AGCGCCTTGTCGAGGGTATCGGTCATGGCGTTATCGAGGGTGCGAGCCCCGCCTTGCGTTGCAGGTTGACGGAGCCGTCGCGGCCCACGGGGCCGAAACGCGCGATGAGATGCGACAGCGCGCTGTCGGCGATGCGCGGCGTGAGCTTGCCTTCCATCCGCCAACCGAGCGGCGACGCGGCGAGAAGGGCGTTCACCGCGAGCGAACCCTCGCCATCGTCGGCCAGCGTCGCGCGCAGTACGCCGCCCATGCTGGAGGCCTTCAGGCCGATGCCCCCGAGGGTGACATAGCCTTCCGGCGTACGGACGGCGGCCTTGCGCCAGCCGATATCGGCCTCGAGGTCCACCGGCCAGTTGCCTTGCAGTTCCGCGTGCGGAATGCGGCCCTCCACCACACCCACCGGCACGAGTTCGGGCGGCAGTGCCGGCCCGGCGAGGGCCGCGGCGTCGAGGCGGAAGTCGACGCCTGACCAGGTCATCCGGTCGCGCACGGTGCTTTCCAGGTGGCCTTCGAAACGGCCCGCGCGACCATCCAGATGAAGGTCCAGGTGCGTACGGCCGAGGATGACATCGCGGCCCAGCCGCCAGGTGGCGACGCCCAGCTCGCGGCCGTCGACGGTCGCCACGCGGCCTGCGCGGCCGTTCCACACGGTACCGGAGAGCTCATCCAGCACCAGCCCGTGCGCCCCCCGGGTGACGAAGGGCACGGCGACGCTGGCCGGCAGGAACCAGTAGAACAGGCCCACGGAAAGGGCCAGCAAGGCGACGACCAGGGCGATCCAGCGGAACCACTTCAAACCATCACCTCACCTCTCGACTTGAGGAGCGGGGAGCGGGGGGCGATCATGGGCGGATGACCGATGCCCTTTTCGCTTCCCCGGCGGCCGACGCACTCGTCGCCCGCGACCTCTCCGTCCTCTGGCACCCGTGCACCCAGATGCACGACCACGAAACCCTTCCCATGGTACCCGTCGTGCGCGGCGAAGGGGCGTGGCTGGTGGGTGCCGACGGCAAGCGCTACCTGGATGCCGTGAGTTCCTGGTGGACCAACCTGTTCGGCCACGCGGAGCCGCGCATCGCCGGGGCGTTGAAAGACCAGCTCGACCGGCTGGAGCACGTGATCTTCGCCGGCTTCACCCACGAGCCGGCCGTGGAACTGGCGGAGGAACTGGTCCGGATCACGCCGAAGGGACTCGATCGCGTGTTCCTCGCCGACAACGGCTCCGCGGCCATCGAGGTCGCGCTGAAGATGAGCTTCCATTACTGGCTCAACCGCGGCCATGGCGAGAAAACACGTTTCATCGCGCTTACCGGCAGCTACCACGGCGAAACGCTCGGTGCCCTCTCGGTCAGCGACGTCGCGCTCTACCGCAAGACCTACGCACCGTTGCTGCTGACGCCGGAACTCGCGCCCTCGCCGGATACCTACGAAGGCGAACCGGGTGAAACGCCGAAGGAGATCGCGACGCGCCGACTCGGCGAGATGCGCAGCCTGCTCGAACGTCATGCGCATGAAACCTGTGCCGTCATCGTCGAGCCACTGGTGCAATGCGCAGGCGGCATGCGCATGTACGACCCCTCGTACCTGACCGGCCTGCGTGCGTTGTGCGACGAGTTCGACGTGCACTTCATCGCCGACGAGATCGCCGTCGGCTTCGGTCGCACGGGCACGCTCTTCGCCTGCGAGCAAGCGGGCGTGTCGCCCGACTTCATGTGCCTGTCGAAGGGCCTCACGGGCGGTTTCCTGCCGCTCTCGGCCGTGCTCACCACCCACGACGTCTACCAGGCGTTCTACGCCGAATACTCCGCCGGAAAGGCCTTCCTGCATTCGCACAGCTACACCGGCAACCCGCTGGCCTGCCGTGCGGCGACGGCCACGCTGAAGATCTTCCGCGACGATCCCGTGCTTGAACGCAATCGCGTGCTCGCGGCACACATGGCGTCGCGCATCGCGCCACTCGTCGATCACCCGAACGTGGCCGACGTGCGCCAGACCGGCATGATCGCGGCGATCGAACTCGTTGCCGACAAGGCCACGCGCACACCGTTCCCGGCCACGGATCGTCGCGGCCTGCGTGTCTATCGTCATGGCCTTGAACACGGCGCCCTTCTGCGCCCCCTGGGCAACATCGTGTATTTCATGCCGCCCTACGTCATCAGCGAGGCGGAGATCGATTTCATGGTCGCCACCGCCATCACGGGCATCGAGAAGGCCGTCGCCTAGATCCGCGACAGCCCGATCGGCAGGTTGCCAAGGCGTCCCATCTCGCCCTCCTCGAACATCCCGGGGTGGGCGAGATAGTCCATGGCGAACGCATGCGCATCGGCGCCCCAGAACAGCTCGCCGCCGATAGCCAGCGTCGGCACGCCGAACACCTGCTGCGCCATGGCCAGTTCGAAGTTCGCCTGCAACTGTGCCTTCACCTCAGGCGCGGACAGTGCCGCACGAACATCCGCGATACCCAGCGACGATGCCAGGGGCTCCAGCGCCTCCGCCGTGTCGGCGGGACGGCCGTGCGCCCATATCCACTCGAAGATCGCCCCCACCGCTTCCACGGTCGTCCCGGCGGCGATGCACAGGCGCAACGCCGGCAAGGGATTGAACGGGTGCGCGGGCGGGAAACGCAGCGGCATGCCCTTCTCGCGGGCGCGCCATTGCGCATAGCGATAGGTGAACTCGCGCTTGCGCGGAATCTCCGCCGGCCCACGCTGCTCCATCTGTTTGAGCAAGGCGCCGAACAGCATCGGCCGCAGCGAAACCTCACGCTCGGTCGACAGCTCGCGGATCGCCGGCCACTGCAACCACGAGAACGGCGAGACGAAATCGAAGTACCAGACGATAGGCATGCGCGCACTCCCACGTGACCTGCTGACGATAGTGGGCCCCGTGCGTCGCTACAATGGACATTCCGTGACACGAGACACATCCATGCGCACGATCCGCATCCACGTCGACACCCCACTGACCAGCGGCCGCGACGTCACCCTGCCCGCCCAGGCCGGCGAGCACGTCGCCCGCGTCCTGCGGCTGGAAGTGGGTGCACCGGTGGTGCTGTTTTCCGGCAACGACGGCATGGAGTACGACGCCACGCTGGTCGGCGTGGGCAAGCGCGACGTGGTCGCTGCCGTCGGCGAGGGCCGAACGGTCGACAACGAGTCCCCGCTCGCACTCACGCTCGCGCAGGGCGTGGCACGCGGCGAAAAGATGGATCTCATCGTGCAGAAAGCCACGGAACTCGGCATCGCACGCATCGTCCCGATCCTCACCGAGCGTTCGGAGGTGAAACTGGACGCCGCACGCGCGGAAAAGCGCCTCGCCCATTGGCGCGCGGTCGCCGCCAGCGCCTGCGAACAATCCGGCCGCGCCCGCGTCCCCACCATCGACCCCGCCCTGCCGTTGTCGGCATGGCTTGCCTCACTAGGCGATGGCGGCGCACCGCGCCTGGCACTGCTTCCGGAAGGCACCAGGCGCCCCAACGAACTCGCCCTCACGGACGCCGCCATCCTGGCGATTGGACCGGAGGGTGGTTTCGGCGAACGCGATCGCGCGGCATTGGCTTCGGCGGGGTTTCTTGGGTTGAAGCTCGGGCCACGCATCCTGCGCACGGAGACTGCTGGGTTGGCGGCCATTGCGGCGTTGCAAGCGCTATATGGGGATGTTTGAGGGGTGAGACCGTCTGGGCTTCTCGCTTCGTTGGGTGGGCTCGCCTGGCGGCCTCGCATTCGCGCTCGGACGTGGTCGGAGCCGCCGGGCGGCACCCTCACCGCGAGCACGTCGGCCGTCCCTCCGGCGTAGGGATAGCCGCTGCGCGGCTCATGTCTTAAGGCTTCGCCGCCTCCGGGCTCGGACGTTCGGGCGGGGGTTTCCGATTCGACATCCTGTCTCAGCGAAAACGGCCGGCCATCCATGGCCGGCCCCCTGCGGGCCTTCTCCGCCCGACCATCCTCGACCTCCTACCGCTCGCGGTGAGGGTGCCACCCGGCGGCTGCGGAGACTGAGGTGGCGTGCGAGAAAAGCCTCCCCTGTGTGGGAACCGCTTCAGCGACGAACCCTCAGGGTGGCATGTGGGAAAGCCTTCCCCCCTTGTGGGAGCCGCTTCAGCGGCGAACCCTCGAGGGTGGATGTTGCGAGGGAGGCTTTGCATCGAATGGTGCGGGCAGTTACCGCTCGCCTGATCACTTCAATGCC
>DATNJP010000094.1:0-2617 GCA_035603855.1 Luteibacter sp.
TGATCCTCAACAGCACCTGGCGGCGATCATGCGTGGCATGCGAGCGGGAGATGAGGTCACGCTGCGCCAGGGCATTGGCGATACGTGTCATGTTCGTGGGCTTTTGCTCCGCGAGGACACACAACTGTCCCGGCGTCGCACTGCCGTCTTCGGCGCTGTACAGCATCATCAGCGTACGGAAGTCGCTGTCGTTCATGCCATGGGGCTTGAGCTTGCTCTCGAACTCACGCAGCAAGGCACCCGCCGTCAACATCAGCAGGCGCACGAGGAATACCTCGGATTTCGGTAGTTGCGGAATGCGGTCGGCGACCCGGTCGACGCCTTCGTAAAGCGCATCCACGCACGGTTTGAGGCTGGACATTATGCTGGCAAATAGTTCGCTGGTGAACTATCAGGCTAGCAAGGTTCCACGGACAACCGCAAGGTGCGTGTTTACAAGCGGAAGAGGCCGACGGCGTTCGCCGTCGTGGCTGCGGCAATGTCCGCCTCGGGCTCATTGCGAAGTTCGGCGACGGTGCGCAGCACGTCGAGCATGTAGGCGGGCTCGTTCCGCTCGCCGCGGTGGTGTAAACAGGGTTGGTCAGGCGCGTCGGTCTCGAGCAGCAACCACTGCAGCGGCATGTCCTTCACCACGCGGCGGATGCGGTTTGCGCGGTCGTAGGTGACCGGGCCACCGATGCCGATATGGAAACCGAGTTCGAACAGCTGTCGCGCCTGTTCCTCGCTGCCCGAGAAGCTGTGGATCACGCCACGCAGGCCACCGATGCGCCGTAGCGTGTGGATCGTCTCTTCAAACGCGCGACGGGCGTGCACGATCACCGGCAGGTCGTGTTCCTTCGCGATGTGCAACTGGCGCACGAATAGCTCTCGCTGTCGCGCCAGGTCCAGGCCTTCGACGTAGAAATCCAGTCCGATCTCACCGACGGCGATGGCGCCATGGCCTTCGAGCCAGTCGGGAAGCTCATCGAGGTGGGCATCCTTGTGTTGCGCGATGAACAGCGGATGCAGCCCGTAGGCGGGAAACACGCCCGGGCGCGAAACGCTCAAAAGCTCGATCTTTTCCCAGTTTCCGCGATCGATGGCGGGTACGATCCAGCGCCGCACGCCGGCCCCGGCGGATCGCTCGAACATCGCACCCCGGTCGTCGTCGAACGAGCCGTCGTCGAGGTGTGCGTGGGTGTCTACCAGATCGAGCATATGGTGTGATGCCGGGATGAATGTGGGTGAGAGTCTAAGGCGTCGTTCAGTTTACCGACTGTCAAATGTGACCGAGGCGACCTCCGGGTGATGGGGCTCCGGTGCCATCTGGGTTGCCGACTATTGTTAGGAGATTAGGGTATGAGCAGGTTGAAGATTTCCGTCCTGAACGCTGGTTTGGGCGCGGCCCTCGTGTTGAGCCTTTCCGCCTGCAACCGCGATGCGAATGCCGACGTGGCCAATGCGCCGGCGCCTGCGGCAGCCCCCGTGGCCGCCGCTGAGCCGCCGCCGCCCGCCGAGCCGGCGGGTCCGAAGTACGGTCGCGTGGTGAGCGTGGACCCGATCCGCCAGGCGGCGTCCTCACCCCAGCGTGAGTGCCACGACGAGGTCGTGACGCGTCGCGCCCCGGTCAAGGACCAGCACCAGATCGCCGGTACGGCCATCGGCGCGGTCGCTGGCGGTCTCCTGGGCAACCAGATTGGCGGCGGTAAGGGCCGCACGCTGGCGACGGTGGCGGGCGCCGTGGGCGGCGGCTACGCCGGTCATGAGATCCAGGAGCGTCGCCAGGAAACCAACACGGTGACCAGCACCGTGCGCAAGTGCAGCACGGTTTCCGCGGGTAGCAGCGACAAGATCGTCGCGTACGACGTGCGCTACGAATACAAGGGCGTGACGCGTACGGTCCGCATGGATCACGATCCGGGCGACCGCGTGGAAGTGCAGGAAGGCGTTTCGGTGGTTTCCGACGCGCGTTGATCTCCCGACCCATCTTGAGGGCGTAACCCATGCACAGCATTGTTCGCAAACTCGGCCTCGTCGCGATCGCGCTGGCGACGCTCTCATTGAGCGCGTGCTATGAGGAACCCCGCCGCGTGTATCGCGACGATCGCGTGGTGTACTCCGGCCCGGCCCGGGGATGCGCGCAGTGCGGTGTCGTGGACGACATCGAGCAGGTTTACGTACAGAAGGATTCCTCGCCGCTCGGTGCCGTCATCGGCGCCGTCGCCGGTGGCCTGCTGGGCAACACCATCGGCAAGGGCGACGGACGTTCGGCGGCCACGGTCGGTGGTGCGGTCGTTGGTGGTGTCGTCGGTAACCAGGTCGGCAAGCGCAATGGCGCGGACGACGTGGCGTTCCGGGTGAAGATCCGCCTCGATGATGGCCGCTGGGCCACCGTGACGCAGCGGGAAGATCCGCAGCTGCGTCGCGGGGATTATGTCGAGGTGCGAGGGGATCGCGTTTACCGGCGTTGATGGTTTAGCCGTATGGATGTCTAAAACAAAGGCCCGCATCGCGGGCCTTTGTTTTATGTGTCCTGAATAAGAAAAATGTGGGAGCCGCTTCAGCGGCGATGCCTTGTTGGTGGTGCGGGATTGGCCGCTGCCGCGGATCGCCGCTGAAGCGGCTCCCACAGGGATTG
>DATNJP010000095.1:0-6852 GCA_035603855.1 Luteibacter sp.
GGCCCGGGCGTGGACGAGATCCTCCAGGGCTTCGCCGTGGCGATTAAGATGGGCGCGACCAAGGCCGACTTCGATGCCACCCTGGCCATCCACCCCACGTCGGCGGAGGAGATGGTGCTGATGGGAGATCGCGTACCCGGATGAGCGGTACACTCACCCCATGAGCCCGTATACCCTTCATCGCGGCACGGCGCCGCTCCTGATCAGCCTGCCTCACAACGGCAGCGCCATCCCCGACGACCTGGCCGCCCGCATGAAGCGTCCGGCGCGACGCTCCCCGGATACCGACTGGCACGTGGCCGAGCTGTACGACTTCGCCCGGGGCCTGGGCGCGAGCGTCATCAAGCCGTTCGCCTCGCGCTACGTGGTGGACCTGAACCGCCCGGCGGATGGCCACGCGCTATACCCCGGCCAGAACGAGACGGGCCTCGTGCCGACCGTGCTGTTCAGTGGCGAGCCGATCTACCGCGCGGGCGCCGAACCCGACGCGGAGGACATCGCCGATCGCGTCAAGCGCTGGTGGAAGCCGTATCACCGGGCGTTGGCTGATGAATTGACCCGCCTGAAGGCGGAGTTCGGCCATGTGGTGTTGTGGGAAGGGCATTCCATCCGCAGCCACGTGCCCATGCTGTTCGAGGGCCGCCTGCCGGACCTCAACATCGGCACGGCCGATGGCGCCAGTTGCTCGCCCGCGCTGCAGGCGAAGCTGACGGCGTTGCTGGAACAGCAGGACGAGTATTCCTACGCGGTCAATGGCCGCTTCAAGGGCGGCTACATCACCCGTCACTACGGCAAGCCCGAGCGCGGCATCGACGCCGTGCAGCTGGAACTCTCCCAGCTGAACTACATGGACGAGGATTCGTTCGAGTACCTGCCGAAGAAAGCCGCAAGCGTGCAGGTGCTGATCAGCGACATGCTGAAGGCCTGTCTAGAAAGCGCCCGCGTACCGACATCCTGACAACCTCTCCGCCAAGGCGGCTCTCTGTGGGAGCCTTTGTGGAAGCCTTTGTGGAAGCTTTTGTGGGAGCCGCTTCAGCGGCGATGCCTATGTGGGAGCCGCTTCAGCGGCGATACCTCACCCCGATAACGCAGCAACACACTTCAGTTCAATCGCGATCGCCGTCGGCAGCGCATTCACCTCCACCGTCGTCCGGCAGGCATCCACACCCTTGAACGCCTCGGCATAGAGGCGGTTATACGTGGCGAAGTCGTCCGCCATGTTGGTGAGGAACACCGTGACATCCACCAGATCCTCGAAGCGCGCGCCGCTGGCTTCCAGCACCGCGCGCACGTTGGCGAACACCTGCCTGCACTGCGCCTCGATGTCGTAGGAAACAAGCTTGCCCGCCTCGTCGACAACGTTGCCGGGGATCGCGTTGGTGGACGGCATGCGTGGACCGATACCCGAAAGGAACAGCAGCGGGCCGACACGGCGTGCGTGGGGGTAGGCGCCGACTGGCGCGGGTGCGCCCTCGACGCGAATGACGTCATTGCCCATGATCGATGCAGATGTTCCTGGCTTCGGTGAAGAAACGCATGGCCTCGAAACCGCCTTCGCGGCCGACGCCGGATTGCTTCGTACCGCCGAACGGCGTGCGCAGGTCGCGCAGCATCCAGCAGTTGACCCAGACGATGCCGAAATCGAGCCGCGCCGAAAAACGGTGCGCGCGCGAGACGTCACGCGTCCAAACCGAGGCGGCCAACCCGTAGGGCGTGCCGTTGGCGATGGCTAGCGCTTCGTCCTCGCTGTCGAAGGGGATAAGCGTGACCACCGGGCCGAAGATCTCTTCCTGGTTGGTCGCCGAATCCGATGCAAGACCCTCGATGACGGTGGGTTCGATGAACCAGCCGTCCGCACAGCGACCGTCGACGGTAACGCGGCCACCGCCCGTGAGTACCGTGCCGCCTTCGCTACGGGCGCGCTCGATGCAACCGCTGACCTTGTCGAAGTGCGCCTGGGAAACCAGGGCGCCGAGCTGGATGCCCGCATCCTGGGGATCGCCGACGCGCAACGCGCGCACACGATCCAGATAGGTGTCGCGGAAGCGTTCGTAGATGGACCGCTGTACCAGCAGGCGCGAGCCGCAAAGGCATATCTCACCCTGGTTGGCGAAACCCGAGCGGACGATGGTGGCCATCGAGGCATCGCTGAAATCGAAATCGTCGAAGACGATCGCGGGGTTCTTGCCACCCAGCTCCAGCGACACTTTCTTCAGTCGCGGCGCGGCGGCCGCGGCGATGGCCACGCCGGTACGCGTGCTGCCGGTGAACGAGATGGCCTTCACCGCATCATGCGTGACGATCGCCTCGCCGACGGCGGGCCCCGTGCCGTGGACGATATTCAGGACGCCCGGCGGAAAGCCCGCACCCTCGACCAGCGTGCCCAGTAGCCACGCCGTGTAGGGCGTGACTTCGGACGGTTTGGCGACGACCGTATTGCCCGCCGCGAGCGCCGGCGCGATCTTCCAGGTGAACAGGTAGAGGGGCAGGTTCCACGGGCTGATGCAGCCGACCACGCCGAGCGGCAGCCTCAGCGTGTAGTTGATGGCGCCTTGCTCCATCGCGTGCGATTCGCCGCTCCATTGGCCCGCGGCGGCCGCGAAGAAGCGAAGGTTCGCGATGGCGCGGGGAATGTCGAGCGAGCGGGCCAGGGCAAGCGGCTTGCCACTGTCCTGCGACTCGGCTTCGGCGAACGATTCCAGTCGCGCCTCGATGGCATCGGCGAGTCGCTGCATGCAACGCGCCCGCGACTCGGCAGGCAACGCGGCCCAGCCTGGTGCCGCGCGTGATGCGGCCGCGACCGCGTCGGCCACGTCGCCGGCATCGGAGTCGGGGCAGCGTGCATAGGAGCGACCGACGGCGGGATCCACGACGTCGAGATATCGGCCGCCAAGGGGCGCCTGCGAGCGGCCGTCGATCAGGTTGGCGAGGACCAGCATGGTGGCCTCAGTTCAGGCCGCGGGTGCGCCCGCCATCGACGGAGATGCTGGTGCCGTTGACATAGCCGGCGGCAGGGCTCGCGAGGAAGGCGATCATGGCGGCGATTTCCGCCGGCTCGCCGAAGCGTGCCGCGGGGACGCTGGCGAGCAATCCGCGCTCCACTTCCTCGCGGGTGCGGCCCGCCTTCACGCTGGCTTCCACCAGGCCTTCCAGCCGTGGTGTGCGTGTATAGCCGGGCAGCACGTTGTTCACGGTGATGCCGTCGGGGGCCACCTCGGCCGCCAGCGTCTTGGCCCAGCCGGCCATCGCGGCGCGTGTCGTGTTGGAGACGCCGAGGTTGGGAATGGGTTCCTTCACCGACGTGGAAATGATGTTGATGACGCGGCCGTAGCGGGCCTCGCGCATGCCGGGCAGGCAGGCGTGCGTGACGACCTGCGCAGCGATGACATGCTGGCGGAATGCCGTGAGGAAGGCGTCCGTCTCGGCATTCCATACCGGCCCCGGCGGCGGGCCGCCGCTGTTGTTCACCAGCACGTGCACGGCGTGGTTCTTGACGATCTCGGCGATGGCCCGGCTCAGGGCATCGGTGTCGAGCATGTCGACGGCGACGTGGCTATGGGTTTGTCCGGGCTGGCTGGCCGGAAGCTCGGCGGCGAGCGCGACCAGCGCGTCGGCGGAGCGGGAGAGGAGGGTGACGCTGGCGCCGAGTTCGGCCAGTTCGAACGCCGTGGCGCGGCCCAGGCCTTGCGAGGCGCCGCAAACGAGCGCGTGACGACCGGTGAGACGAAGATCCATGCCGCGCTCCCTGGAAAGTGGTGGGTGGAATCAACCCTGCTTCATTGCCCACCACTGTATCGCCATTGCGACGAACCAGCACGGCCAGGCGAACCACGGCGCGCGACGCCACCATCCCTGCCAGCGGGTGAGGTCGTCGTCGTTGAACAGGGCCGGGGCGTCCGAGCGCAGTACGCGGCGCACGCGTAACCAGTTGGCCATGCCGTTCGGGCGGCCCGTGTCGGCCTCGACGATGGTCTTCCACTGGTCGGGGTAGCGCTTGCGCAACAGCACGGTGAAGCGCCATTGCGCGATGAAGTGCAGGACGAAGAAAGCGACCGCGCCAAGCAGGAGCAAAAGATAGAGGTAAACCGCGGTCTGCATGGCGTGTCAGGTGCCCTTGCTCTTTTCTTTCTTTGCCGGGTCGTCACCCAGGATATCGGTGGTCACGACATCCTTGATGGTCGAGATCACGCCGTTACCCTGCTGTGCCTTGGAACAGACGGCATTGTTGATGGCCTTGCGGTATGTGTCGTTCTGCATGCCGACGAACAGCACGCCGTCGGGGCCGTGCGCGATCTTGAAGCTGCCGGCCGGATTCATCTTCACCGGCGCTTCGGCCGAGAAGGTAGTGGGCGATTGCTCCCAATAGGTCTGTCCCTGCTGCTGCTTGGCGGAGGAATACACCACCAGGTAACGGGCCTTGTCATCCACGACCTTGAACTTGCCGAAGGCGCCCGTCGTCTCGCTGGTCCAGCCGATGTACTCGCACAACTGGATGTCTTCCGCGTGCAGCGGCTGGAAGGCGTCGTCGAGCAGCACCACCGTCGGCGCGAAGAGGTAACTGGAACTCAGCCAGCGGCCGTTGAGTTCGGACTTCATCGCGATCGTATAGGGCAGCTGAGCGCCTTGCGGCAGGCGGAAGGCGAGGAAGTAGCTGCGGTCGCCGTTGAGGTTGGCGACCGGGCTGTCCTTGCTCAGCTCGAAGCGTTGCGGCTGCCAGGGGAGCATGTCCTGGTAGGACAGGTCGGCGAAGCTGCCGCAGCACGGCGAAGCGCCCTCGAGCGTCTTCCGCGCGATGTCGACCGTGTTCGTCGGGTTCTCCGGCGGGCGGAAATTCGGCGGCACGATCGTGCGGCAGGCGCCCAGCGCGACGAGCGCCAGGGCGAGGATCAGGAAACGGGGGAGGGATGGGGGCATGATCGTTTCAGTGGGTCAGAACTCGGCACTCCCTGCCGCACGGGGATAAGGAATGGCGTCACGGATGTTGGACAGGCCGCAGACGTAGACCAGCAGGCGCTCGAAGCCCAGGCCGAAGCCGGCGTGGGGCACGGTGCCGTAGCGGCGAAGGTCGCGGTACCAGTCGTATGTGGCCTTGTCGAGGTGGAACTGGTCCATGCGCCGGTCGAGGTAGTCGAGGCGCTCCTCACGCTGCGCGCCGCCGATGATCTCGCCGATGCCCGGCGCCAGCACGTCCATCGCGGCGACCGTCTTGCCGTCGTCGTTGAGACGCATGTAGAACGCCTTGATCTGCTCGGGGTAGTTCATGACGACCACCGGGCGGCCGATATGTTCCTCGGCGAGGTAGCGCTCGTGCTCGGTCTGCAGGTCGACGCCCCAGGCCACGGGGTGCTCGAACTTCTTGCCGGACTTCTGCAGGATCGCCACCGCCTCGGTGTAGTCGATGCGCTCGAACGGCTTGGCGATGAAGGCTTCCAGGCGCGTGATGGCGTCCGGCTGCACGCGCTCGGCGAAGAAGGCCATGTCGTCGGCGCGCTCGTCGAGCACCGCCTTGAAAATACCCTTGAGGAACAGCTCCGCGAGGTCGGCGTTGTCGTTGAGGTCGGCGAAGGCCACTTCGGGCTCGACCATCCAGAACTCGGCCAGGTGACGCGTGGTGTTGGAGTTCTCGGCACGGAACGTGGGGCCGAACGTGTAGACCTTGCTCATGGCCAGGGCGTAGCCCTCGACGTTGAGCTGGCCGGACACCGTCAGGAACGCCTCGCGGCCGAAGAAATCCTTGCGGAAATCGATGCCGCCCTTGTCGTCGCGCGGCAGGTTGGCGAGATCGAGCGTGGACAGGCGGAACATGTCGCCCGCGCCCTCGGCGTCCGATGTCGTGATGATCGGGGTGTTGATCCAGAAGAATCCCTGCTCCGTGAGGATGCGGTGGATCGCCGTCATCATCGTGTGGCGGACGCGGGTCACGGCACCGAACAGGTTCGTGCGCGGGCGCAGGTGCGCAACCTCGCGGAGGAACTCCATCGAATGCTGCTTCGGCTGGATGGGGTAGGTGAGCGGGTTCTCGACGAAACCGGTGACCTCGATGCGGGTAGCCTGGATCTCGTAGGCCTGGCCCTTACCCTGGGAGGGAACAAGCTTGCCCGTGGCGATCACGGCGGCACCGGCCGAGAGACGCTTCACGTCGGTCTCATAATTGGCGAGATCCGAGGTGGCGACCACCTGGATCGGGGCGAAGCAGGAACCATCGCTCACGTTCACGAACGAGAGGCCGCCCTTGGATTCACGCAGCGTGCGGACCCATCCGCGTACGGTGACTTCATGTTCCCCTGCAGCCGTGCCGCCGGCGAGGGCCTGCTTGACGCTTACCACCGTCATCGATTGAAACTCCAGAAAGGGCGCCGCATGTTAAGGCGCGTAGGACGCGACCTTGCATGATAATGTAAGGGTCGCGTGAACGGCATCATTCACCGGTATACCACGGCCAGAAAACGTTTTCATGAGCATCCAGATCACTCCCGCCGCCTCCGATCGCATGCGCGCCTTCCTCGACAGGGCGCCTGACGCCCCGGGTGTGCGCTTCTCGGTCAAGCGCATGGGCTGCTCGGGTTTCGGCTACGTGGTCGATCTGGCGGGTGACATCGCCGAGGACGACAAGGTGCTGGATATCGACGGCATCCGTGTCGTCGTGGATCCGAAGAGCCTGCCCCTGGTCGACGGCACCCTGATCGACTTCCAGCGCCAGGGCCTCAACGCCTCGTTCGTCTTCCACAACCCCAACGCCACAGGCGAATGCGGCTGCGGCGAAAGCTTCACCGTCGCCTGAGATAGCACGGGCCGAAGGCCCGTGGGAGAGCCTCTATGGCGGCTTGCTGTGGCGGCTGCTTTTGTGGGAGC
>DATNJP010000096.1:0-12258 GCA_035603855.1 Luteibacter sp.
CCGGAGTCAGCGGCTGCATCCCATGGCGAAGTCGTGCCTTGTCGCACTGCGGGCTGGGTTGTCCGTTCTCCCACGCCGGTTGCAGGTCGTGGCAGGGGGATGGGCGTACGTCGTAGACGCCGCAATGCGCGGCGACGCCCACCTCGCCGACGAGCGACTGGCAGCGCGGCTCGTAGGCGTTCGTGCCACGCATCGCGACCCGGTGCGGGTCCAGGTACTCGGTCAACGCGGCCGGCGTGATGCCGCCGGCCGCGTCGGTTTCCATCCAGTGGAAAGCGACGCGATACGTCGCGCAGCATGCGCCGCAGCGCAGGCAAGGGTGGGTCATGGTGTCAGATCGAGCCGGAGAACGTGTTGCACTTGCCGATGTCGCCGCTATCCAGGCCGGTGCGGAACCAGCGCACGCGCTGGGCGGATGTGCCGTGGGTGAAAGAGTCGGGAACCACCCTGCCCTGGGACTGTTCCTGCAAGGCGTCGTCGCCGATCGCCGTCGCCGCGTTGATGGCGGATTCGATGTCGCCTTCTTGCAGCCAATGCTGGCGTTGCTGCGAATGGTTCGCCCATACGCCAGCGAAACAGTCCGCCTGCAACTCCTGGCGCACCGACAGGCCGGACGCGCCTTCCAGTTGCGCGCCACGACGGCGTGCATCGCCGACCTTGTCGAACACACCGACCAGGTTCTGCACGTGATGGCCGACTTCGTGGGCGATCACGTAGGCGCGGGCGAAGTCGCCCGCTTCGTGGAAGCGCGACTGCATTTCCTGGAAGAAACCGAGGTCGAGATAGACCCGGTGATCGCCGGGGCAATAGAAGGGGCCGACTGCCGAAGAGGCCGAACCGCACGCGGTGCGCACGCCGCCACGGAACAGCACCAGCTTGGGCTGTTCGTACTGCTGGCCGTTGGCCGCGAAGATCTCGCCCCAGGTGTCCTCGGTCTCGCCAAGGATCGCGCGGACGAAGTCCACCTGTGGGTCGTTGGCGGCGGCCTGGTGCGGCGCCTGCTGGGTCTGTTGCTGTGGGGCGGCGCCGGGGTCGCCCTGGCCCAGGAGGGCCGTGGGGTCCTTGAAGAAGACCAGGCCGAGGATGGCCAGGATGATGATGCCGCCGATTCCGAGGCCTCGTCCGCCGAACGACGGTCCGCCACCACCGCCTTCGCCGGCGTCTTGCACGTTGTCGCTTCTACGGCCTTTTTGCCAAAGCATGGCATCGCCCTCCCGTGGATGCGCCCCAGACGAGACGCGGTCGGCATGATCGCACGGACCATTGCCGGTAAACTCGGCGGTTGATGTTGCCCCCCGGACCGTTTCATGACCAGTCAGCTCCCCGCCGTCGTCACCCTGCTCACCCTCCTCCTGATGTTCGCCACGGTATGGATGGTAGGCCGCGCGCGTGAACGCTACGGCATCAAGGCCCCGTCGATCTCGGGCGACCCGGCGTTCGAGCGCGCCTGGCGGGTCCAGATGAACACCCTGGAGAACGCGGTGATGTTCATTCCCGCCCTCTGGCTGGCGTCGCAGTATGTCGACCCGCTCTGGGCAGGCATCGCCGGACTGATCTGGCTGGCGGGGCGGGTGTGGTACGCCGTGGCGTACCTGCGCGATCCGTCGCGCCGTGGCCCCGGCTACATGGTGTCGATGATCGCCTGGGCGGCGCTGATGCTGATGGCCGCCGGTGGCATCGGGATGGCGATCATGGAGAACAACGCCACTCCGCCGGACGACACGACCGGCGCCTGACCTGGTTCACGCCGCAAGCGGGACGGCTTATTCCTCGTCGTCGCGTGCCAGGGCCATCACGCGGACGCGCTGGATGCGTGCGCCTTCCATCGCCGTGACTTCGAATTCGAGGCGTTCGGCTTCGAAGCGGTCGCCCGGCGTGGGCAGGCGGCCCAGGCGTTGCAGGACGAAACCGGCGAGCGTGGAGAAGTTCGCTTCGCCCGCGCCCGGCAGTCGGTGACCGAGCAGGTGTTCCACGCGGCGCACGTCCAGGCTGGCGTCGAGCAACCACGCGCCATCCGGCTCGCTGACCGCCGACGGGTCGCCTTCGCGGTTCTCGTCGGGGAATTCGCCGGCGATCACCTCCAGCACGTCGGCTGGCGTGACCAGGCCGAGGATGCTGCCGTACTCGTCCACGACCAGCGCGACCTGAAGCGGCGCGCGACGGAACTCGTCGATGAGGCGCAGCACGCTCAACGACTCCAGCACCGTGATCGGCTTGCGCACGACGCTGTCCGTTTCCAGGCGGCCGTGTTCGTTGAGGCTGGCCAGCAGGTCGCGCGAGGAAACCAGGCCGATGAGCTGGTCGAGGTCGCCCTGTGCGACCAGCATCCAGTGGTGCGGTGACTCACGCGCTTCGCGAAGCAGTGTCGGAAGGTCTTCGCTGGGATCGACCCAGACGATCTCCGTGCGCGGCGTCATGATCGAGCGCACCGGACGCTGCGAGAGGTCGAGGACACCCTGCACCATTTCCAGTTCGTCCTTGCCGAACACGGCCGCTTCGGTCGTTTCGGTGACGGTATCGCCCTTGCTTCCCTTTCCGCTGTCGCCTTCCTCGTCGGGCGTGCCGCCCAGCAGGCGCAACACCGCCTTGGCGGTGCGGTCGCGCATGATGCGCCCGCCGACCAGCAGCGAACGGCGGCGATTGCGGCGCATGGTCTGGTTGAACGCTTCGATCATGATCGAGAAACCGATCGCGGCGTACAGGTAGCCCTTCGGGATGTGGAAGCCGAAACCTTCCGCGATGAGGCTGAAGCCGATCATCAGCAGGAACGAGAGGCAGAGGATCACCACCGTCGGGCGCGAGTTGACGAAGACCGTGAGCGGCTTGCTCGCGGTGATCATCAGCGCCATGGCGACGACGACGCCGATCATCATGATCGACAGATGATCGACCATGCCGACCGCGGTGATCACCGAGTCGAGGGAGAACACCGCGTCGAGGACGACGATCTGCGCGACCACCAGCCAGAAGCTGGCCCGGCGGCCACTCTTGCCGTCGTCGTGTTCGGACGCTTCGAGACGTTCGTGCAACTCGAGCGTCGCCTTGAAGAGCAGGAAGGCACCGCCGATGATCAGGATGAGGTCGCGCCAGGAAAGGCCGAAACCGTTCCACTCGAAAAGGGGTTGGGTGAGCGTCACCAGCCAGGACATGGCGGCGAGCAGGCACAGGCGCATGACCAGCGCGAGGCCGAGACCCATGAGTCGCGCGTGGTCGCGCTGGCGGGCATGGAGCTTGTCGGCGAGGATCGCGACAAACACGAGGTTGTCGATACCGAGCACGATCTCCAGCACGATCAACGTGAGGAGTCCTGCCCAGGCCGAAGGGTCGGCTAGCCAGTCGAATGCGAACATGGGTCGGCGCGTGAGGGCGCCCGTCTTCCTCCTTTAGGGACGGTCCACTATACAGGGGCAAGGTGACGGTCTGTGCCAGAAGCGTCGTTGCGGGGGCGAAGGCCGTCGGCTAGGGTGCCTCATGGCTCACGATTACATCCCCGTTTCCTCGCCCACGACCCTCGACGCCCCACCCCGCATGCCCGGGGTCGTCGAGACGATCCTCTGCATCGCCGCCTACTTCGGACTGCAGTTCGCCTTTGGCGGGCTCTTCGGCGGCCTCTCGATGCAACTGGCGCGGTACTTCCCCGCCTATGTGCCGCAGGCGCCCGACCGCCTGATCGTGGTGGTGATCCTCACCCTGCTCTGCTCCACGGGGCTGATCTTCTGGCTGATGCTGCGCCGCTGGGGCAGGCTGGCCACCCAGCCCGGCGCCTCGGGGCTCGGCTTCACCCCGCCGGACGGCCGGTATATCGCCATAGGCACGGCCATGGGCATCGCGGCACCGCTCCTGGGTGGCCTCCTCACCCAGCTGATCGCCGGCGACCACGAGGTGACCCAAGCCGTCAGCGACATCGCCGACAAGGCCCACGTCGGCATGCGGATCGCCTTGCTGCCCATCGTCGTGCTGATCGGACCCGCCGCGGAGGAACTGCTCTTTCGCGGCGCCCTGCTCTCCATCCTTCGCACGCGTCTCGGCGACGGGTGGGCGATCGTCCTCTCGGCGGTCATTTTCGGCACCGTGCATCTGCCCGACCTGGGCTGGCTCTGGTACGCCGTGCCGAACCTGATCCTGGTCGGCCTCTTCTGTGCCTGGCTGCGCGTGCGCAGCGGTTCGCTGTGGCCGTCCTTCGTCGCCCACGCCGCCAACAACGCGCTGGCGACCATCGCCTGGTTCACCGCGACGACGAGCTAGAGGCGCTCCAGCGAGGCCACGTGGCGGGCGAGCCGCGGACTGGCGTAGCACTGCGAGCCGACCGGGATGAGGCCGACCTCGTTGAAGGCCTCGCGATACCAGCGCGCGGGGCGGCCGAAGAATCCTTCGCGGTCGCCGCCGGGGTCGTCCTCTCGCGTGTACACCTCGAGGAAGGCCAGCCCTTCCACCATCTCCCCGATGCCCGACAGCCCAGCGCGGATCTCCGCGGGCTTCAGGTAATGCAGGACATCGGTGCACACGATGAGGTCGAAACGGGTGTCGAAACGCAGTTCGGCCAGTTGCCCAAAACGCGCATAGCCGATATTGCGCGAGCGGCCGTAGCGGGCCACGGCGTATTCGCTGGCCTCCAGGCCCCGGTATTCGATGCCGGGACGCAGCCGACGCAGTTCGGCACGCCAGGGAGCTTCGCCGCAGCCCACGTCGAGCACGTTGCGGACGGGACGTCCAAGATAGAACTCGGCCTGGCCGAGCACCATCGCCACCTTGCGCCGGAGTTCGGCCGGGGAACGCACGGCGTGGCCGGTGCTGCGGTACCACTTGTCGTAATAGGCCTGGTCGTAGGTCTTGGGCATGGGTAGCGCCGTCGAAAACGCCATGGTAGCCGGGCGTACACTTCGGGCATACATCCCACGACGCAGCATTCCACGGTATCGATCAGGAGGAACCCATGCCCCGCATCCAGCTCCGTATCACCGGCGACCGCGACATCTTCGACGACGTGATCAACGCCATTCACGGCATCGACCGTGTCGAGCGCGTCGAGGAAATCGACGACTTCGCCATGGGTGTCCGTGACGATTCCAGCTCCAGCGAACTCTCCGACGACATTGGCTCGCGCACCTTTACCGTCGAGGTCGAGGTGCCGAACGACAAAGTGGGCGAGCGCGTCCGCGAAGTCGCCGAGGAAACCGCCGGAAATCGCGAGGCCGCGATCGAATTTATCGGCGATGACGAAATCGAGATGTAAGGGCGCGCCAGGGCGCCGTTCGATCCCGTTCTCCCGCGGGAAGTAAACCTTCCCGCCCGCGCCCCGTTAAAGGAGGCATCGCCCCCGGAAACGGAGATGCCATGCGAGCGTTCGCCGCCGCATTCCTGCTTGCCCTGGTCGCCCTCCCCACCGCCGCTCGTGACGTTCCCCTGTCGAAGGAAGACGTCGCGTGGCTGGACAGGGTGACCTTCGGCGTCGACTCCGCCACGGTCGCGCGCTACCGCGAACTCGGCCGTCGACGCTTCCTGGACGAACAGCTGCACCCCAAAGGCGACGGGCTCCCTGCCGACGTGCGCGCGCAGATCGACGGCTTCGCGGTCATGAAGACGCCGGCATCGACCCTCGTCGCACAGGTTCGCGAGCGCTATCGCGACATCAAGGACATGCCCGACGGCGACGCGAAGCAGGAAGCGCGCAAGGCCATGCAGAAACAAGGCAACGGTTACGCGCAGGAAGCGCAGGCCAGCGAACTGCTTCATGCGATCTACGACGAGCATCAGCTACGTGAGCAGCTCGTGTGGTTCTGGCTGAACCACTTCAGTGTTTCCCAGAACAAGGGAAGCATGCGCTGGCTGGTCGCCGACTATGCGCAGAACACCATCCGCCCCCACGCCTTGGGCAAGTTCCGCGACCTAGTCATGGCGACGTTGAAGAGCCCCGCCATGCTCGAATACCTGGACAACGCCCAGAACGCGCGTGACAGGATCAACGAGAACTACGCCCGCGAACTGATGGAGCTGCATACGCTTGGCGTCGGCAGTGGTTACACGCAGGCGGACGTGCAGGAGCTGGCCCGCGTGCTCACCGGCGTGGGCGTGAATTTCGATGGCAAGCCACGCAACATCCGTCCGGCATGGCAGGCGTATTACGTGCAGGACGGCGTGTTCGAGTTCAATCCGAACCGGCATGATTTCGGCAGCAAGCAGTTGCTGGGCAAGGTCATTGAAGGCGGCGGTTTCGACGAAGTGGAGAAGGCCGTCGACCTGATCGTGAGCCAGCCCGCCTGCGCAACCTTCGTCTCCACGAAACTCGCGACATACTTCGTCGCCGACGATCCGCCGCCTGAACTGGTCAAGGCCATGGCGGCCACGTTCCGGCGCACCGACGGCGACATCGCCGCCGTGGTGAAGACGATGATCGAATCGAAGGCATTCACCGCCTCGCTCGGCAAGCGATACAAGGACCCGACGCAGTTCCTCGTTTCCACCATGCGCCTCGCCTATGACGGCAAACCGGTGCCGAACCCACGCCCTCTCGTGAACTGGATCAACCAGCTCGGACAGGCGCCCTTCGGCCGCATCACGCCCGACGGCTGGCCGAGCGCAAGTTCGGAATGGTCGAGTTCGGGACAGGTAGCTAAGCGTTTCGAGATCGCGCGCGCCATCGGTAGCGGAGCGAATCACCTGTTCGACCTGGACGACGATGGAACGCGCGTGGGAGGTGGATTCCCGCAACTGACCACGCCGACCTACTACGCGACGATCGAACCGACGCTGACGCCGAAGACACGCGATGCGCTCGCGCAGGCCACGTCGCAACAGGAATGGAACACCTTCCTGCTCTCGTCCCCCGAATTCAACTACCGCTGAGGCCTCCCATGGATCGCCGCCAGTTCCTCCGCGCCCTCTCCGCCAGCGTTCCCGCCCTGACCCTGGGTGGCAAGGTGTTCGCCGCGCCGGCCTCGTCACCGCGATTCCTGCTGGTCTTCCTGCGCGGTGGCTACGATTCGAACAACCTGCTGGTGCCCTATGCCAGCGACTTCTACTACGAGTCGCGTCCCAACATCGCCCTCGGCAAACCTTCGTCAGGCGATCCGCTGGCGGTTCGCGCGCTCGATGCGAACTGGGGACTGGCGCCCGTGCTGGCCGACTCGATGGGAACGCTGTGGGACAAGCGCCAGCTTGCCTTCATTCCGTTCGCGGGCACCGAAGATCTTTCGCGCAGTCACTTTGAAACGCAGGACGATATCGAATCCGGCGAGGCCGCCAGGGCGCGCCAGTACGGCTCGGGTTTCATGGGACGGTTGTCCTCCGTGTTGCGCAGCGTTCCGCCGATCGCGTTCACCGACGCCCTGCCGCTGTCGTTCCGCGGCGTCGGCGACGTGCCGAATATTTCGTTGAAGGGCGGTGGCAAAAGTGTCTTCGACGATCGCCAGTCGAAGATCCTGGCCGGCATGTACGAAGGCACGCCCTTGCAAGCGGCCGCCAGCGAAGGCCTGGCGTTGCGTCAGCAGGTCGCCCAGGACCTGCAGAATGAAATGGTTGCCGCCAGCCGCGGCGCCGTGAACGCCCGCGGCTTCGCCCAGCAGGGTGCGCGCATGGCGACACTGATGCGTGACCGCTTCCGTCTCGGGTTCGTGGATGTCGGCGGATGGGATACGCACGTGAACCAGGGCGGCGCGAACGGCCAGCTGGCGAACAACCTCGACAATCTAGGCAAGGGGCTGGCCGCGTTCGCCGATGGTCTTGGCGATGCGGAGTGGAACAACACGGTGGTGGTGGTCGTCTCCGAGTTCGGCCGCACGTTTCGCGAGAACGGCAACAAGGGAACCGACCACGGCCATGGCACGACGTACTGGGTATTGGGCGGCAAGGTCCGTGGTGGACGCATCGCCGGGGAACAGGTGGCGGTGAATGCGGCCAACCTGTTGCAGAACCGCGACTACCTCGTGCTGAACAACTATCGTGACGTGCTTGGCGGCCTCATGCAGCGCATGTACGGTCTGTCGGCGAGCGATCTGGCAAAGGTCTTCCCTGCGTCGACAGCGCGCGATCTTCAACTCGTCTAGGGTTGCCAGACCTGCCCTTCCGGATGCGACAGCTGCCGGTCGAGGTAATACGCCGCGCTGATGAAGGCCAGGTGCGTGAGCGCCTGCGGGAAGTTGCCCAGGGGATCGCCCCGCAGGCTCAGTTCCTCGGAAAACAGCCCGAGGTGGTTCGCGTAGAGCACGCCACGCGCCATGATCTCGCGCGCTTCATGCAAGCGTCCCGCGCGCGCCAGGCATTCCACATACCAGAAGGTGCACGTGGTGAACGCGCCCTCCCCTCCCTCCAGTCCATCCGCATTGCGGTAGCGAAAGACCAGGCCATCGTCGGTAAGCTGGTCGCGGATCGCATCCAGCGTTTTCAACCAGACGGGATCGGTCGCGGATACGAATCGCACCAGCGGCATCATCAGCAGCGATGCGTCGAGATCCGTACCGCCCTGCGCCTGCACGAAGTGGCCATGCTCGGGATGCCGGAAGTTCGCCCAGATGTCCTCGGCGATGCGGTCGCGCTCGTATGCCCATTCCACGATGGGCGCCGGTAGCGAACGTTTGCCGGCGAGGCGAACGGCGCGGTCCAGTGCCACCCAGCACATCAGCCGCGAGTGGAGAAAATGGCGTGGTTCGTCGCGGATCTCCCAGATGCCCTCGTCGGCGTCGCGCCAATGTTCACGCACATGATCGACAAGGCGCTTCACGTGTTCCCATCCCGCGTGGCTGATCGCCGAGCCGTATTTGTTCGACAGGTAAATGCTGTCCATCAGCTCGCCGAAGATATCGAGCTGGGTCTGCGTCCGCGCCGCGTTGCCGATGCGCACGGGTCGCGAGCGGGCATAGCCGGCCAGATGATCGAGCGTCGCCTCTTCCAGTGCCTCATCGCCGTCGATCGCATACATGATGCGCAGCGCGGCACCCTCGCCCAGGGCCATGATGCGGGCCTCGGACCATCGCCGGAAATGCTCGGCTTCCTCGACGTAGCCCAGCCGCATGAAGGCGTAGACGGTGAAGGACGCGTCGCGGATCCACGTGGCACGGTAGTCCCAATTGCGTTCGGAACCCGTCGCCTCCGGAAGGCCGAACGTCGCGGCGGCGGCGATGGAGCCGTGTTCATGCGAGGTCAGCAATTTCAGGACAAGGGCCGAACGGTCGACGCGCTCGCGCCAGCGCCCGCGATAGTTCGATCGGCGCGTCCAGCGGCGCCAGGCGTCGGCCGTACCGTCCAGTGCGGCCTGGCATTCGGCGACATCGAGCGGATCGTATTCCTCGTCGCAGAGGACGAACCAGACTTCCTCGCCCGGAACCAGTTCGAATTCCGCGGACGCTTCGCCCTCGCCGGTCAACAGCGGCACGGTCGCGCCCAGACGCAGTGAGTGCGCGCCGTCATGGAAAACCACCGTGGCCCCGTACTCGGAGGCTTCGGGAACGCATGCGGCATAGTCGAGGCGCGGGCGGCAACAGACGCGGATGCGCACCGTGCCGCGCAAGGCGCGGATGCGCCGGATCACGCTGCGCGGCACGCGCGTATCCGTTTCCGGATGGGGCATGAAATCCGTGAGCTCGACGCTGCCCCGCTCGGCCATCCAGCGCGTGACGAGGACGTTCGTCTCGGGGATGTACATCTGCATATGACGCGCATCGTCCAGCGCGGGCGTCACCGAGAACTCACCGCCCTTGGCCGGGTCGAGCAAGGCGGCGAACACCGTGGGACTGTCGAGATGGGGCCAGCACATGAAGTCGATCGTGCCGTCGAGGGCGACCATCGCGGTGGTGTCGAGGTTGCCAATGACCCCGTGTTCACCGATGGTGCGCCCCGGCACGGGGTTGGCTCGATGTGGCACTGCACTCTCCCTCGTCCGTCCTTGGGAGGGAGGAATGCCACAGTGGATGTGAACGCGAAGCCGATTAGAACTCCAGGCGGTAGGCGATCTTCACTAGGCCTTCGTTCACGTCCTTCAGGCCGAAGCCGCGCCGGAACTGGGAGTCCAGGTCGTCGTTGGTATCTTCCTGGTATCCGCCACGGTTGTAGACGATGTAGAGGTCGGACAACGGGGCGATCTCGTAGCGGTAGCGGATCTGGAAGCCGAGGTTGGTCACGCCGAGGCCGTCGACGTCTTCATTGCTCGGCACGGCCGCGCCGGTGGGTGTGATTTCCAGTGCCTGGCGAAGCTTCGCACCGACGGCCAGCGTCTGCAGCTTCACGCGCAGCTCCTGCTTGTTGCCGATGTTCCAGTTCACGCCGCTGTCGATACCCACCGTGCGGCCATCATAGGAACCGACGAGGTTGCCGCCCTTCCAGATCAGCCAGTTCGGGTCCCACTCGTAGCTCGCGCCGGCGAACACGCTGAAGGCATCGGTGATGAAGTAGGTGGGCGTGAACTTGAAGTAGTAAGAGAGCCGGTGGTATCCGGTGAGCTGGTTGCCCATGACGAAGCCTTCGGCCTCCCACGCCCATCGCCCGATGCGAGGACGTTCGCGGTCGTAGGTGAGCTTGGCCGTGGGCGGCGAGTGCTGCGGATTGCCACCACGCGTCAGCAGGTCGTCGTACGCGGCGGTGAAGGCATCCAGACGCAGGGTTTCCTGGCTGCCGTCGCGAAGCTGGCTGTCACGCTGGATGCGGAAGCGCCGATGCACCGTGAGCCCGTGCGTGTTGTCGAGGGCGGAGATGCGGTAATGCCACAGATGGGACGTGTACATCGAATCCGCCGGCAGGCCTGTCACGCGCTGGCGCACCTCCCAGTGCAGGTACTCCATGTTGTTGCGCGGCAGGTAACCGAAGTCGTCGATGTCGAGACGACGGCCGAAGTACATGCCAAGCCACTGCTGGCTCCAGACGTCGTTCATTTCCCAGAACGCCACACTGGTCGCGCCCAGGCCGGACGTGTTCGCCTGCGGCTCGTCGATCTTGCTGCCCACCACGTTGCTGGTGATGGTGAAAGCCGCGTTCGGCTGCCAGCGATGGTCGAAGCCGAGCACGTTCGCGTCGCGGTCGAAGTATGGATGGCTCACGTGCGTGGCGAGCATGCCGAAGGTTTGCGTGCCGACGTTCTGGCTGAGGCGCAAGGCACCGAACGAGCGTCCGGCGTCGCCTTTTTCCTGGGCGGTGAGGATGCCGTAACTGGTCGATCCGATGCTGCCATTGACCTTCACCGCGGCGGAGATATCGGCGGCACCGCGGCCGTCATCCGAGGCACCACCCACGCGCCGCGTGTAAACCAGCTGCGAATAATCGTCGAGCAGGCTGAAATCGAAGATGCCCTGGTTCTCGGTGAAGAAGGGGCGCTTGTCGGTGAAGAAGGTTTCCTCCGGCGAGAAGTTTACGACGAGGTCGTCGCTCTCCACCTGGCCGAAATCGGGATTGATGGTGGCCGTGAGCTGCGTCTGGCCATTCGGCTTCCAGATGATGTCCGCGCCCTGTTCGAACGACGCGCCGCCATGCCCGTGCTCGACTTTGCCCACCACGTAAGGCGTGACCGCGAACAGGGACTGCGCATATGCGGGCAGTTCCACGCGCTGGAAGTTCGAGAGGAAGCGCCCGTTGTCGAAGCTGATCGCCGGCCACGCCATGCGCTCGCCGGTGCTGCCGATCACACGATCGATGTAGAGGCCGATCGTGCGCGTCTCACCGTCCGCCTTGCGCATGGGTGCGATGTACCAGGGGATCAGCACTTCGACCGAGTAGCCTTCGGCGTCTTCAGTGACGGCGTGGTCCCAGCGTCCGTCCCAGTCGTAGCTGAAGTCGGACTCGTTGGTGATCACCTCGTCCGCCACGCCGCCCTGCGACTTCACCTCGAAGTCGTAACCGACGCGGCCATCGGCATCGAAGTCGACCATCACGTTGATGCGGTCCACCAGCGCGTTTTCGTCACGCCGGGCCTGCTGCCGCGTGCGCACCACGTCGGCCGACTGCGTCACGCGGATGGCTATGGCGAGACCCTTCGGGGTCGACAGCACCCAGGCCTCGGTCGGCTGGCTGCCCGGCTTGCCCGTCTTCGGCTGCGTGTCGCGGAAATCGACGATCCGCTTTGCGCCGGCCCATTCGGTGGGGTCGATATGGCCATCGATCTTCACCTCAGCATGCGCTGCGAGACTCGCGAAACCGAGGAGGAGGGGCAGGATGAAGCGACAGCGCATGGCAATCCAGGTCGTGGAAACTTACGGAAAGGATGCCTCCCGGGCCGCAAAGGTTTGCCATGACCTGTGGGCCATGCGCTCAGCCTGTCTCCCTGATGAGCTCGACCAG
>DATNJP010000097.1:0-3780 GCA_035603855.1 Luteibacter sp.
GAACTCGGCGCGCGGCATCTTCACCTGCTTGACGAAGATGTCCATGAGCACGCGCTCGTGGTGACGGATGTCGTTCACCACTTCGCGCAGCTTGCGCACGAAGCTGTCGATCAGGGCCGACGGGAGCTTCAGGTTGAGGAACGCCTCCGACATCTGCTCGCGGATCTTCGCGACCTTCTTGTCGTTGATCTCGGCCTTGGGCGCCGCCTTCTGGAACTTGCCGTGCAGCGAGCGCAGCTCTTCCATGCGGCGCTTGACCTCTTCCGGGTCGGGGCCGGTCGGGCCTGCCTCTTCCTCGTCGGCGGCCTCGACTTCCTCTTCCTCGTCCTCGGTGTCGCCATCGACCACTACGGCGGCGTCGGCTTCGGCCTGGGCGGCGTCAGCGGCTTCCTCGAGGTCGGCGAAGCCGGCCAGGATCTCGCTCAGGCGGCGCTTGCCTTCCACGTGCTGGTCGTATTCCTCGAGCAGCAGCTGGATGGTGAGGGGGAAGCTGGCCAGCGCGGTCTGGACCTGGCTGAGGCCTTCCTCGATGCGCTTGGCGATGGCGATCTCGCCTTCGCGGGTCAGCAGCTCGACGGTACCCATCTCGCGCATGTACATGCGGACGGGGTCGGTGGTGCGGCCCACCTCGGCGTCGACGGCCGACAGCAACGCCACGGCTTCTTCCGCCGCGGACTCGTCGTCGGTGCTGGTGCCGGGGGCGGCGCCATCGGAAATCGTGTCGGTGTCCGGCGCGGAGTCGTGGACTTCGATGCCGACGCCCTTGAGCACCGCCATGATGTCTTCGATCTGCTCCGGATCGACGATATCGTCGGGCAGGTGATCGTTGATTTCCGCGTAGGTCAGGTAGCCCTGCTCCAAGCCCTTGGAGATGAGCTGTTTGATTTCAGACTGTTGCTCGTGAGCTTTATTAGTCATGCCGACCGCCGCGGGTTACAGGAACCGATCAGTATAGTCATTTGATGATTTTTTGACCAGTTTTCAAGTGGATCGGCCTCACCGTGACAACGCAAGAATCGCGCCAAAAGGCCTGTCTGGACCGGGCGCGGGCGTGGCGGTGAGGAAGGGAAGAAGGCTTCTGGCCCTCGCAGGGAGGCCTCAGCGCACCTCCAGGCGGAAGGTGACCGGGCCGTCGTTTATCAGATGAACCTTCATATGGGCACCGAAGCGTCCGGTTTCCACCCCCGGCTGGGCGATTCGGGCCAGATCGACCAGGCGGTCGAACCAGCGCCGGCCTTCCTCGGGCGGCGCCGCCGTCGTGAAGCTGGGACGCATCCCCTTGCGGGTATCGGCGGCGAGGGTGAACTGGCTCACCAGCAGCAGGCCGCCGCCGGTATCGGAGAGGGCGAGATTCATCTTGCCCTCGGGATCGGAGAACAGGCGGTAGCCGCGCAGGCGCTCCACCATGCGGGCGCACTGGGCTTCGCCATCGCCCGGTTCGACAGCCACGAGCGCAAGCAGGCCGGCGCCAATGGCGCCTACCGTTTCCCCATCGACATCGACTCGGGCGGATTCAACCCGCTGGATCAGTGCAATCATGGAAATCTTAGCGGCGGATGGGCGCCAAGCTTAAAGGAGGAAGTGGTCTTATGAACGTGGATTCATCCAGACCCGAGCCGTGGGTGGTGTCCGATACCGGTCCCGCGGTGCGGAAACATGCTCCCGCCACCCTGCGAAACCGGGACGCGATCGCCTCGGTGCTCCGGGAGGTACTCCCCGGCGAAGGGCTGGTCCTCGAACTGGCCAGCGGCAGTGGCGAGCACGTGGTCCATTTCGCCTCGCTGTTCCCCGGCCTGACCTGGCAGCCGAGTGACCCCGATGCCTCGGCGCTGGTCTCCATCGAGGCGTGGCGTGCGGCGGCCGGTTTGCCGAATGTGCTGCCTCCGCTGCGCATCGACGCGGAGACCTCGATGTGGCCCATCGACTCGGCCGCCGCCATGCTCTGCATCAACATGATCCATATCAGCCCCTGGGCGGCCACGGTGGGGTTGATCGCGGGGGTGCGCCGCACCCTGGCAGAAGGCGGCCCGCTGTACCTCTATGGCCCGTTCCTGCAGGAAGGCGTGGATCTCGCACCCAGCAATGCCGCCTTCGATGCCTCGCTCCGCGAGAGAAATCCCGCCTGGGGGCTGCGGGCGCTGGAAGACGTCATCGCGCTGGCCACTTCGCAGGGTTTTGTCCTCGACCGGATCGTGCCGATGCCGGCGAACAACCTGTCGGTCGTGTTCCGCGCGGGCCGATAGCCGGCGAGGCGCGCTCGTCCCCTTCCACGCTTGCGCTTACACTTCCACGGATGCGCCCAGACATCTATCTCCTCTACCTCTTCCTGCGCCTGGTGAGCCTGTTCCCGTTGCGGGCGGTGCACGCCGTGGGCGCATGGATCGGCCGGCGTTCGCTTCGCTCGAACTCGCGCAGCGCGCGTTTCAGCGCGGTCAACCTGCGACTCACCCGACCCGAATTGTCCGAGGCGGAACACGCCAGCCTGCTGCGCCAGACGATGGAAGAATCGGGCAAATCGGTGACCGAGGTGGCGGCCATCTGGGGCGGCGGTGCCGAGAAGTCGCTGGGACTGGTACGCGAGGTCGTCGGCGGTGAACTGTTCGCCGAGGCGTTGGCCTCGGGCAAGGGCGTGATCATCGCGGCGCCCCATCTGGGATGTTGGGAACTGTTGAACTACTGGCTGTGCAGCAAGACGCCCATGGCGATCCTTTATCGGCCGCCCCGCATCCAGGCCATCGAGGCCCTGCTGCGCAAGGTGCGCGGCAAGCTGGCGCCGGAACAGGTGCGTGCGGAAGGTGCCGGCGTGCGTACGTTGTTCAAGCGACTGGGCGCGGGCGGAACCGTCGGCATCCTTCCGGACCAGAAACCGCGCGAAGGCGAAGGCGAGTTCGCGCCTTTCTTCGGCGTCGACGCGCTGACGATGGTGCTGTTGCCCCGCCTCG
Source organism: Luteibacter sp. (assembly GCA_035603855.1). GTDB lineage: Bacteria > Pseudomonadota > Gammaproteobacteria > Xanthomonadales > Rhodanobacteraceae > Luteibacter. The sequence continues at coordinate 2,943 of DATNJP010000097.1, forward strand.
CGGCGCGTACCGGCGCCACGGTGCTCTTCAGCTTTGCCGAGCGCCTGCCGGATGGGCAGGGCTTCCGCATCCACGTGCTTCCCGCTCCGGATGGCATCGACGACAACGACCTGAAGGTCGCTTGCACGGCGTTGAATCGTGGCGTGGAGCGCTGCGTGGAGCGCGCTTTTCCGCAGTACCAGTGGCACTACAAGCGATACACGGCGCACGACCGTGCCGATCCCTACAAGGTCAACGCGGGCGCGAAAGCCTGTTGAGGAAGACCGTCATTTCCTTCGCGGCCTGGATGTCGCCACGCCGCGTGGCGGTCTCGATGCCGGAGGTCCAGGCAGTGGCTGCCCCTGCTTCATCGTCCATGGCAAGCAATGCCTTGCCGAGCAGCTTCCACGCCGCCGAGTAATCCGGGTCGAAGGTCAGCGCTTCGCGAAACGACTGCGCGGCCTCGGCGTACTGGGCATCGCCAAGCAGGGCGTTGCCGATGGAAAAGCGCAGCAGGGCCCCGTCGCGAACGCCGCCGATCTGTGCGCGCAGTCGTTCGACGAGGGGGTCGGTCATCGCGCCGCTGTCCGCGTGCGCCAGTAATCCTGGGGGTAGAGCAGGGTCGGCTGCTTCGGCTCGGGCGGAAGATGGCCCATATGCAGCGCGTTGAGCGTCGCGGCGTCCCAGATCATCAACCAGCCGGTGCGCGAGGGCTGGATGAGCCGGGCGAAGCGGAAGGCGTTCGCCGGGGGATGCTTGGCATAGGACACCACCAGGCCGTCCGGGTGGTGCCGGGCGAAGTCGTCGAGGCTGTCGCCGTCATGGACGGCATCGTCATCGTCGTCTTCATCGGCCTGAG
>DATNJP010000098.1:0-2415 GCA_035603855.1 Luteibacter sp.
TACCACTCGTTGCGGAACGACATCATGTTGTGGCCGTTGAGCTCGAAGTTCAGGTAGTTGACGATGCCGTACTCACCCGCCTTGCCCGCTTCCGGCGAAGAGGCGACCACGCCCGGCTCGCCACCCGGACCGAAACCCGGGATGTTGCGGCCGTACATGTAGTACGACTCGGTCAGCATGTGGAACTTCTGGTTGAACTTGTGGCCCCAGGTCATGACGTACATCTGCACGTTGTTGTAGTTGTAGTCGGACCCGTTCACGTTGTTCGCGCAGGGATAGAGCATGTCGTCGCCGCTCTTCGACACCCAGCGCACGCACGCCTGCAGGGTGGGACGCGCGGCATGGTTCCACACCGCGACGTCATTGGAGCCGTTGACGCCGACCTGCACCGTCCACTGGTCGTTGAGCTTGGTGGTGGTCATCACGCCCATCTGGGTAAACGGGTCGACCGTGTACAGGATCGAGTGCGTCACCAGGTAGTCGTTGGGCGAGTACTGGGCCTCGATGTCCGGCAGCGACAGCCAGCGGCCGATGCGGATGTCCATGCCCTGCGCGATCTGCGGAACGTAGATGTCCGCGAAGAACAGCATCGGGTCGACGCCGTAGATCTTGCCGTTCAGCGGTTCGTTCGGCTTCGGGTTGTTCAGCAACTGGTTGCTGAAGACGCCCTTCGCGGTGGTGAAGTGGTAGTCGTAGCCGTAGAGCACGTCGATGTGCATGCCCCAGTCCACGTGGTCGGTCTGCACCGTGTCGGGCACGCGCTCGATACGCAGCAGCGCCTGGTTGAACTCGACGCGGTTGGGACGGACGTCATAGCTCAGCGGGTAGTTGCTGTCGCTCGAGGTGCTGACGTTGACCGACGGATTGATCCAGCCGTAGATCTCGAGGCGGTTCCGCTTCATCCAGCCACCGAACGCCGTGCAGGCCAGGGCCTTCTCCAGCGGGTACTGCGAGTTGAGGTTCGGTACGCCGATCGGGTACGCGACACCGCCTAGCTGCCATTCCGCCGAGGGGAACGGTAGCGAGTCCAGCGGCGACGGCATGGCGCGGCGTGCCGGCGCCGGAGCGTTCGGGTCGGCGGGCTGGGCGTCTTCGCGGTAAGCCGCGGCGAGGCGCGTTCCGAATCCCTGGGAGCAATCGTCACTGCTGGCGGCCATGGCCTTGGTGACGGGAGCGATTGCCAGCGCGGCGGCGGCGAGAAAGGCATAACGTGTGTGTTGCATAAAGTTGCCTGGTACCGATCCCTCTCGGGACCCCTATCGGTGGGTGAATGGGAACTGCGTTTTTCCAGCGTTTCAAATGCCGGCGTAGCCGCCGAGCGTATATTCGTCTTCGATGCTGTTGCGGGTGACCGTCACGGAGCGCGGCTTCAGCAGCGTGACGGGCGGTGTGGCTGTGGCGGTCGCCTCGTTCTCCGGAGCGACGACATGGACTTCCATGTCGAGGTCGGCGCTGTCTTCGATGAACACGGTGAGCTTCACGGAATGCATGGATGGGCCTCGGTTACGCCAGTCCGACCAGGACCAGCAACATGTCGATGAGCTTGATGCCTATGAACGGCACGATCACGCCGCCCAGGCCGTACACAAGCAGGTTGCGGCGAAGCAGCGCGGCGGCGCCCAGGGCGCGATAAGCCACGCCCTTCAGCGCCAGCGGGATGAGGAAGATGATGATCAGCGCGTTGAAGATCACCGCCGACAGGATCGCGCTCTGCGGCGTGGCCAGGTGCATCACGTTCAACGCGTTGAGCGCGGGATACGTGGTGGCGAACGCCGCCGGGATGATCGCGAAGTACTTGGCGATATCGTTGGCGATCGAGAACGTGGTGAGGGCACCGCGCGTGATCAGCATCTGCTTGCCGATCGCCACGACCTCGATCAACTTGGTCGGGTTCGAGTCCAGGTCGACCATGTTGCCGGCTTCCTTCGCCGCCTGGGTGCCGCTGTTCATCGCGACGGCGACGTCGGCCTGGGCAAGCGCCGGTGCGTCGTTGGTGCCGTCGCCGCACATCGCCACCAGCCGGTTCTCGGACTGGATGTCACGGATGAGCTTCAGCTTCGCTTCCGGCGTCGCTTCGGCGAGGAAATCGTCCACGCCCGCTTCCGCGGCGATGGCGGCGGCGGTGAGCGGGTTGTCACCCGTGATCATCACCGTACGGATGCCCATGCGGCGCATCTCGGCGAAGCGTTCCTTGATGCCGTCCTTGACGATGTCCTTCAGCTCGACCACACCGAGGGTCAGCGAACCGTCGACCACGATCAGCGGGGTCGCACCACGGCGCGCCACGTCTTCGGCCATGCGCTTGACCAGCGGCGGCATGTGGCTGTCCTGCGAGTCGAGGTAACGCTCCACGGCGTCCATCGCACCCTTGCGAATGTGCCGCGTGCCGACGTCGACACCGCTCATGCGGGTCTG
>DATNJP010000099.1:0-6275 GCA_035603855.1 Luteibacter sp.
CCGCGGTTCCTCGCGGTGTGGGGCAAGAATGATCCGTTCTTCCTGCCGCCCGGCGCGGAAGCGTTCAAGCGTGACATTCCGGAAGCCGACATCCGCTTCTTCGACACCGGTCACTTCGCGTTGGAAACGCATGCCACGGAAATCGCCTCGGCGATCCGTGAGTTCCTCTCGCGCTGAAGCCACGGCGCCGCGCACGACTGATCCTTATTCCCACGTTCCCAGAGGCACGTCATGTCAAAGTCAGTAGCCATCGTCACCGGTGCGAGCCAGGGCATCGGTCATTCCACGGCGCTTCGCCTTGCGCGCGATTTCGGGGCCATCGTCCTCGTGGCCCGCAATCAGGAGAAGCTGGTGGAAACCGCCGAGGCGGTGAGCAAGCTCGGTGCCGAAGCGCTCGTCATCGCCGCGGATCTTTCGCTGCCTGCGGCGGCAAAGTCCGTGGTCGAGCAGACCCTCGCCACCTTTGGCCGCATCGATGCGCTGCTGAACATCGCCGGGGCCGTCCCGCAGATCGACCTGTTCGAGATGACCGATGAACAGTGGGACGCCGGCATGGCACTGAAGCTGCACGGTGCGCGTCGCCTGACCCTCGAAGCGTGGCCGGCGCTGAAGGAGAGCAAGGGATCGGTTGTATTGATCTCGGGAAACTCGGCGGTGCTGCCGAAGGCGCCGTACGCGGCGGTCGCCACCATCAATGCGGCGATCGTGGCGTTGGCGAAAGCGTTCTCGGATCGTGGCATCACCGATGGCGTGCAAGTGAACAGCGTGCTGCCGGGTGCCGTGATGACGGGACGCCGCCGTTCCTACCTCCAGCGCTGGGCGCCGTTGCACGACATGACGGTGGAGGAGGCGACCGAGAAGTTCCCTCGTGAGGCGGGTATCACCCGCTACGGCGATCCGGAGGACATCGCCGACCTGATGGCCTTCGTCGTGTCGCCTGCGGGACGCTGGATGACGGGTTCCACCCTTCGCATGGATGGTGGTGAGGTCAAGACGGCCTGACGTTCAACCGCGCGGTGGAGCGGTCGATTCACGCACGATCAGCTCGAAAGGCAGTTCCACCCCGTCGGGGTGGGATTTGCCGGCGAGGATGCCCAACAGCACACGCACGGTCTCGCTGCCGATCATGCGCATGGGCTGGCTGATGGTGGTGAGCGCCGGCGCGAGGAAGCGCGTCGTGCGCAAGTCGTCGAAGCCAACCACAGACACGTCGGTCGGCACCTTCAGCCCGAGTAGCCGGCAAGCGGCCAGCACGCCCATCGCCATCTGATCGCTGAAACAAAAAATGGCGGTAGGGCGGTCGGGCAGGGACAACAATCGCTTCCCTGCCTCATAGCCCGACTCCACGGAGAAGTCGCCGCCTTCGATACGCAGGCCACGGAGTGCGCGGTTCGCCCTGGCGGCCGCCTTCGCACCTTCCAGCCGTTGATGATGCAGCGGATTGGACTCGGGGCCACCGACGACACCGACGCGCCGATGGCCCAGCGTATACAGGTGCGCCATGGCGACATGTGCCGCACCCGCGTTATCGATATGGACGCTCGGCACGCCGAGGTCCGGGGTGAACTCGCAACCGTTGACCACCGGGGCGGCGGTTCCCAGCTCATCGACAAGCTCGCGCGCGGTCGGTGGCAGCCGGTGTCCGAGCACGATCAGGCCATCGGCCTCCTGGCGACGCAGGATCTGCGCGTAGCTTTCCTCGCGCTCGGGTTGCAACTGCGTATCGCCGAGTAGCACGGCATAACCTTCCAGCTGCGCCGCTTCCTCGACGCCTTTCACGATCTCGGCGAAGAAGGGATTCGACACATCCGGAACGGTGACCAGCAGTTTCCCCGTGCGCCGGGTGCGCAGGCTCTTCGCGGCGGCGTTCGGGACAAACCCGAGCTTGGCGACGGCCGCCTGGACGCGCTTGCGAGTGGCTTCGGTGACAAGGTCGGGCTGGCTCAGCGCGCGCGACACCGTGGCGGGCGACACCTTCGCCAGTTTCGCAATGTCGTAGATCGTCGCCACGCCCTACCTCGTTCCGGTCATACCGCAATGCATCATGAACTTGCGAAATCCCGCTGATAGTATTCTATGAAATCGATTTCATTGCAGGCGGCGAGATGAAAACGCTCAAAGGTCCCGGCCTCTTCCTGGCCCAGTTCATCGGTGACGAAGCGCCGTTCAACCGGCTCGATACGCTGGCGGCATGGGCGGCCGACCTTGGCTATGCAGGATTGCAGATACCCACCAGCACGCCACACATCTTCGATCTGGCCAAGGCCGCGGAGAGCCAGGCGTATTGCGACGACATCGCCGGCCTGCTCGACCGCCACGGACTGCAGGTCACCGAACTGTCGACCCACCTGCAAGGGCAGCTGGTGGCCGTCCATCCCGCCTACGACCTGATGTTCGACGGCTTTGCGCCTGAAGCACTGCGGGGCAATCCCGTCGCGCGCCAGGCCTGGGCCGTCGATCAGGTGAAGCTCGCCGCGAAAGCGAGCGCGAGGCTGGGCCTGAAGGCGCATGCGACGTTCTCGGGCGCCTTCGCGTGGCCTTACTTCTATCCCTGGCCGCAGCGCCCGCCGGGTCTGGTCGAGGAAGCCTTCGCCGAACTCGGGCGCCGCTGGCGCCCCATCCTGGATGTGTTCGGCGAACACGATGTCGACCTGTGCTTCGAAATCCATCCGGGCGAAGACCTGCACGATGGCGCGACCTTCGAGCGTTTCCTCGACGCCGTCGACCAGCATCCACGCGCGAAGATCCTGTTCGACCCCAGCCACCTGTTGTTGCAACAGCTGGACTATCTCGGCTTCATCGACCGCTACCACTCGCGCATCGGCATGTTCCACGTCAAGGATGCCGAGTTCCGGCCCAGTGCGCGGGGCGGCGTCTACGGCGGCTACGAGTCGTGGATCGACCGCGCGGGTCGTTTCCGCTCGCTCGGCGATGGCCAGATCGACTTCCGCGCCATCTTCTCGAAGTTCGCCCAGTACGACTTCCCGGGTTGGGCGGTACTGGAGTGGGAATGCTGCCTCAAGCATCCCGAGGATGGCGCGAAGGAAGGCGCTCGTTTCATCCGCGACCACATCATCCACGTGACCGACCGCGCGTTCGACGACTTCGCGGATGCGTCCACTTCTCCCGAGACGCTGAAGCGTCTGCTTGGCCTCTGACCCCGTCACCGAGGAAGACCCTATGCGACCGATGACGATCCGCCTTGGCTCCATGATGTTCCTGGAGTTCTTCATCTGGGGGGCGTGGTTCGTCACCCTCGGTACCTTCCTGGGCCAGGGGCCCCTGCATGCCGATGGCTCGCAGGTAGCCGCCGCCTTCCTCAGCCAGTCCATCGGCGCGATCCTCGCGCCCTTCGTGGTCGGGCTGATCGCCGATCGATATTTCGCCGCGCAGCGCATCCTGGGCGTGTTGCAGGTCGCGGGTGCCGCGCTGCTCTGGTGGGCTTCCGAGGCAGCGACCTTCCCCGCGTTCCTCACCGTGATCATGGTCTACATGGTGCTGTTCATGCCCACGCTGGCGCTGGTGAACAGCGTCGCCATGCGGCACATGGAAAACCCGCAGAAGCAGTTTCCGCCAGTGCGCGTCATCGGAAGCATCGGCTGGATCGTCGCCGGCGTGTTGATCGGCTGGCTCGGGTGGGAGCAGGCGCACCGGCTGGAACTGACGTTCCGCATGGCCGCCATCGCATCCCTGCTGCTGGGCCTGTACGCCTTCACCCTGCCGGACACCCCGCCCCTGAAGCGCGGTGCCAATGTGTCGATGAGCGACATCCTTGGCCTGGACTCGCTGCGCCTGCTGAAGAGCCGTTCGTATCTGGTGTTCTTCCTCGCCTCGGTGGCGATCTGCATTCCGCTGTCGTTCTATTACAACTTCACCAATCCGTTCTTGAACGACCTCGGCGTGCACGGTGCGGCAGGCCTCCAATCGCTTGGTCAGGCGTCGGAAGTGGTCCTGATGCTGGCCATGCCCTTCTTCTTCACCCGGCTTGGCGTCAAGAAGATGCTCGCGCTCGGCATGGCCGCGTGGGTGGCCCGTTACCTCTGCTTTGCCTATGGCAATGTCGACGCGGGCTACGCGCTGCTGGTGGGCGGCATCATCCTGCACGGCATCTGCTACGACTTCTTCTTCGTCACGGGCCAGATCTACACGGACGCCCATGCGGGCGAACGCTTCCGTAGTGGCGCCCAGGGCTTCATCACGCTGGCCACCTATGGTGTCGGCATGCTGATTGGCACCTACCTGTCCGGCTTCGTGGTCGACCACTTCACCCAGGGCGGCGTGCACGACTGGCGCAGTATCTGGATGGTTCCCGCTAGCATCGCGCTGGTCGTCCTCGTGATCTTCCTCCTGCTATTCAAGGAACGAAGCGCGCGCGCGGCAGCCGCTGAACCTATCTGACAGGAACAACGATGCAGCCGTTGAACATCGCTATTGTCGGCGCGGGAATGATCGGCGCGGTCCATCGTCGCGCCGCTCTCCTCGCGGGGGCGCACGTCCGTGGCGTTTGCGCCTCGACGCCGGAGCGCTCGAAGGAAGTCGCGGCACAGTGGGGCCTGCGTTGGGCTTATGCGGACATCGACGAGGTCGTCGCCGATCCGCAGGTGGACGTCGTGCACATCTGCACGCCGAACGCGCAGCATAAGCCGTACGCCGAGGCCGCCCTGAAGGCAGGCAAACATGTCGTCTGCGAGAAGCCCCTCGCCACCAGCATGGCGGACGCCGCCACGTTGGCCGATCTCGCCCGCAGCACGGGCCTCGTGGCCACCGTGCCCTTCGTCTATCGCTACCATCCCGTGGTGCGTGAGGCCCGCGCCCGCATCGCCCAAGGCGATCTCGGCCCCATCAGGCTCATGCACGGCAGTTATCTCCAGGACTGGTTGATGGACGCGGGTGCCAACAACTGGCGCGTCGATCCATCGCAAGGAGGCCCGTCGCGCGTGTTCGCCGACATCGGCTCGCACTGGTGCGATCTGGTGGAGTGGGTCAGCGGGCAGCGCTTCGCGGAAGTGAGCGCGTCGTTCGCCACGGTGATCCCGGAGCGGGCGGCCGCCTCACGACAAAGTTTCGCCGTTGCCGCCGGAGACGGTGCCATGGAACCGGTATCGAGCGAGGATGTCGCCGCGGCGATGTTCCGCACGACGGAAGGCGTGCTGGCAAGCGTCACCGTCAGTCAGGTGTCGCCAGGCCGGAAGAACCGGCTCTGGTTCGAACTGGATGGCGCCAAGGGCAGCGTCGCCTTCGATCAGGAAGACAGCGAGCGCCTGTGGCTCGGCTATGCCGATCACACGGCCACCTTCCTGCGCGATCCGACGACGGGCAGTGCGGAACAAAGACGCCTTGCCGTCCTGCCCGCGGGTCATGCCCAAGGTTACGCCCAGTGCTTCGAGGCATTCGTGGCGGATACGTACGCCGCTATTCATGGCGCCCGGCCCGAAGGCCTTCCCACGTTCGACGATGGTTTACGCGCGGCACGCATCACGGATCGCGTGGTGGCATCGGCGGCAAGCCGCAGCTGGCTAGGGATCGAAACGTAAGCGTTCGCGTGCGGCGTCGATCGTTATGAGATTCGCTATACAGCGCTTCACGTGACATGAAAATTTCGACATGAAGTCAGACGGTCCCGGATGCTGCAAATTTACGGGGTAATGTCCTAACCTCGGCGAGCTTGCCCAGCTCCCCTGTCCAGGCCAAACCCCAACAGCGCTGAGGAACTCTATCCATGGACCCGTCTGACGACTGGAAATTCACGCGCCGCGACGTCCTGAAGATGGGCGCCGTGTCTGTCTCGGCACTCGCCGCCTCCGGACTTGTTGCCGCTCCCGCAGTCAAAGACGGTGGTCGAGCGCCGGTCACCGCGAAGGTGGCACTGGACGTAAACGGCAAGGCGCAGGAACTCAACCTCGACACCCGTACGACGCTGCTGGATGCGTTGCGCGAGCACATGCACCTCACGGGCACGAAGAAGGGCTGCGACCACGGTCAGTGCGGCGCCTGCACCGTGATCGTCGATGGTCGGCGCATCAACAGCTGCCTGACCCTGGCGGTCATGCACCAGGGCGCGAAGATCACCACGATCGAAGGCCTTGGCACGCCGGAGAAGCTGCATCCCATGCAGGCGGCCTTCGTCAAACATGATGGTTACCAGTGCGGTTACTGCACGCCGGGACAGATCTGCTCCGCGGTGGCGGTGCTGGACGAGATCCAGCGTGACATCCCGAGTCACGTCACCGGCGACCTCACGGCGAAAGCCGCGATCAGCCCGATGGAACTGCGCG
>DATNJP010000100.1:0-4386 GCA_035603855.1 Luteibacter sp.
CAGGCTCATCCGCGAACGGGCGGCCGCGGGTGCCGCCGTGATTCTGTCGACGCATGTCCTGGCCGAAGTGGTGGCCGTGTGCGACCGCGTGGCGATCCTGCATGACGGCCGCTTGCGCCACGACGCGCCGCTTCACGGCGACGCGGAGGGCACGGCGCTGGAAACCACGTTCTTCAGCATCGCCACCGGAGCGGCCGCATGACCGTCGCCGCCGTCACCCGTCTCGAACTCCGCCGCCTGGCGGTGCGTCCGTTGGCCTGGGCCCTGGCCGCGCTGACGATCGCCTGGCTAGCGTGGACCTTCGTGCTCAACCTCGGCCAGTTCCTCGGCGCGCAGGTCAAGCTCGCCGCCCAGGCGGACGCGCCGGGATTCACCGACCTCGTCGCGATCCCGCTCCTGGCCGAATTGGCCAAGCTCGCCTTCCTGGTCGTGCCGTTGATGACGATGACGCTGCTCGCCGGCGAACGTCGCAGCGGGACACTCGCCGTCCTCGCTTCCACCGGACTATCGTCCTGGCGGATCGTGATTGGCAAATACCTTGCGGTGCTCGCTTGGCTGGCGTTGTGGCTGCTGGCGACATTGGCGATGCCGCTCGTGGTCGGTGCTGAATCGACCGCCGACTGGGGCAAGCTGGCGTCGGCCACGCTGGGCACGGCGCTGATGCTGGCGACGCTCGCCGCCATCGGCATCGCGTGCTCCGCCGCCACGAGCTTTCCCGCCATCGCCGCGGCGATGGCACTGATCGTCACCCTCGTACTGTGGACCATCGATCGCGGCGCGCAGGCCGCGGGTGTCAACGGGGGTTTCCTCGAGTGGCTGACAATGGCCACGCACCTACAGAACCTGCTGCGCGGCCTCGTCATCTCGAGCGACCTTGTCTGGTTCGCGCTGGCGATCGCGTTCTCGCTGGCGCTTGCGGTCCGCCGCCTGGATGCTGACAGGGAGCGCCAGTGATGCGCCGCCTCGACCGCTGGTTCGTACTGATCGGCCTGATCGTCGCGACAGGCTGCATCGGCTTTCTCAGTGCGCGTCACGCCTGGACCTTCGACTGGACTCGCGGGGCACGCGCGAGCCTGGCGCCGGAGAGCGTCGCCGTGCTCGACAAACTGCGGGGTCCCGTCGAGGTCGTCGGCTACCTTTCCCCGACCGGGACGTTGCGCGAGCAGATCGCCGCGGTGATGGAGCGTTACACGCGGCAGAAGAAAGACCTCACGCTGTCCTTCGTCGATCCCGACCTCGACCCCGCCGCTTCGCGCCAGCTAGGCATCGCCGGTGATGGCGCATTGCTGATCCGCTACCAAGGGCACGAAGAGCGGGTGGAAAGCCCGATCAACGAGCGCAACCTGTCCAACGCCCTCGAACGCCTAGCGCGTGGCGGACAGCGCGTCGTCGCCTTTGTCACTGGCGACGGCGAACGCCAGGCCGATGGTCACGCGAACGCCGACCTGGGGACCTTCATGAGCCAGTTCGAGCGGCGCGGCATCCGTGCCGTGCCGCTCAACTTCAGCCAGACCCAGGGCGTGCCCGAACACACGGACCTCGTCGTGCTCGCCAGCCCGAGTGCGTCACTGCCCGCCGCCAGTGTCGCCGCGCTGGTCGACTACGTGCGTGGTGGCGGCAACCTGCTGTGGCTGACCGAGCCAGGCAATGAGGACCTCGGTACCGGGGCACTCGCCGATATCCTCGGCGTCCGCGTCCTGCCTGGCGTTCTCGTCGACGGCCAGGGCAGCACGCTCAACGTCCAGGATCCCCGCATCGTGGTGTTGGGCGACTATCCCTTCCATGCGATCACGCGGGGTTTTCGCGACACCACGCTGTTCCCGCAGGCGTCCGCGCTGGCGCAGGTTTCCGATCATGACTGGGCCGTCGTGCCCTTCCTGCGCTCGGGTGAGCGCAGCTGGACCGCATTTGGCGGCATCGACAACGACAAGCCTTCCACCATCGCATTCCACCCCGAAGCTGGTGAACTCAAGGGCCCGCTCGACTTCGCCTTCGCGCTGAACCGTTTGTCACCCAGCCCCGCGAAGAGCGAGCAGCGCGCCGTGATCATCGGCGACGGCGACTTCCTCTCGAATACCTATGTCGGCAACGGCGGCAATCGCGCACTCGGCGAACGCATCGTCGACTGGCTGCTTGGCGACGATGTGCTCGTGGACCTGCCTGCGCGCGGCGCGCCCGATCGCGTGATCTCGCTGTCGCAGGACGGCCTCAACGCCGTGACATTCGGCTTCCTTATCCTGCTGCCGCTCGTGTTGCTCGGGCTTGGCGTAGGTATCGCCTGGCGACGACGGAGGCGATGAGGTGAAAACCCGGCTGGCCGGCATTCTCATCCTCGTACTCCTCATCGCGGCCGTCGCGTGGCAGTGGCACGCCGACGACGCCGATGCCCGCGCGCACACGCTTACCACGCTCGATCCCTCGTCCGTCGAGCACATCGACGTCGAACTGAAAGGCCTGCCGGGCCAGCGCTTCGAGCGGAAGGACGGGCATTGGGCAAGCGCGTCCGGCACTGTGGATGAAGGCCGCGCGGAGGAACTCGCCTCGCTGGCGGAAACGCCTGTAGCGTCCTGGAAGCCCGCATCCGATTTCGATGCGGCGCGTATCGGCCTGTCGCCACCCATCGCCGTGCTGGTGCTCGACGGGACGCGCCTCGAGTTTGGCGAGATGACCGCGCTCGGCAAGCAACGCTACGTCCGCGTGGGGGAACGCATCGCCTTCGTGCCGGCGCAGGCGTTGCCGCGCGCACCGAGGACGGCGTCGTTGCCCACGACCTCGTCGTCCGGCGCTCCGTAAGCCCGCGGCAAGGGACTTCCCACCGGGAAGCCTCTCTGACGGCCCTGACCGGCCCCGGTATAGGCGTCGACGTCGACGCCTCACCGGGATGCTTGCCTGACGACGCCGGACGCCCCATCTTTCGCGCATGCCCGAGCTGCCCGAAGTCGAAACCACCCGCCGCGGTATCGCCCCCTACGTCGAGGGTCGCCGCGTGACCGGTGTCGTCCTGCGCCGCCCCGACCTGCGCTGGCCCATACCGCCCGAGATATCGACCCTGCTCCCGGGGCAGGTGGTCGATGCCGTGGAACGCCGCGCGAAATACCTGTTGATGCGAACGAGTGCGGGAACGGCGCTGCTGCACCTGGGCATGTCGGGCATGCTGCGCGTGCTGCCCGCGACCACACCGATCGGCAAGCACGATCACGTGGACATCGCCTTCGACTCCGGACAGGTCTTGCGCTTCACCGATCCACGCCGGTTCGGCGCCCTGCTCTGGCAGATGCCGGGGGAAACGCATGAACTGCTCGAGGGCATCGGGCCCGAGCCGCTTACCGACGAATTCGACGGGGACCTCTTGTGGAGGGTGTCGCGCGGACGCTCGGCGGCGGTGAAGACCTTCCTGATGGATAACGCGGTGGTCGTCGGCGTCGGCAACATCTACGCGAGCGAGGCCTTGTTCGCCGCCGGCATCGATCCACGACGGGCCGCCGGCAAGGTCTCGCGCGAGCGATACGCGAAGCTGGCGGCGGAAGTGAAGCGGATCCTCGCGCACGCCATCATGCGTGGCGGCACGACGCTGCGTGACTTCCTCGCACCCGACGGTGCGCCGGGTTACTTCTACCAGGAACTCTTTGCGTATGGCCGCGCGGGTGAACCGTGCAAGGTCTGCGGCACGCCGATACGCGTGGTCACGTTGGGTCAGCGCGCCTCGTTCTATTGCCCCAGCTGCCAGAAGTAAAAGGACTACACGAAGTAGAGGCATTCACCTAGGGCGTGACGAGGGCGCGACTTTCTAGACTGCCGTGTACCCACCGCACGGAAGCCTCCATGAATACCTCACGCCTACCGAAGGCGATCCTCCGCATCGGATCCCTCGCACTCGCCTGCATCGCCGCACCCGCGCTCGCCAACACACCCACGGACATGAGTCGCACGTTCGACCAGTACAGTTGGGTGACCACGCATAACGCCTTCACCAGCAACGGCGTCATTCCCAACCAGAACCAGACCATCGACCAGCAACTCGCGAATGGCGTTCGCGGACTCATGCTGGACCTGTATTCCGACGATGGGCGCGTGCGCCTCTGTCACCGGACCTGCACCGGGACACCGCGGCCCTTCGCGGACCTGCTCAACGACACGCTGCTGCCGTTCCTGGAGCGGGATCCCCATGCGATCGTTAGCCTGCACCTGGAAGATTTCACCCGCACGGGCGACCTCATCACCGAACTCGGCAAGGCACCCGGCCTAGTGGGCAAGACCTTCGACCCGCACGCCTGGACGAGCCCCGCATGGCCCACGTACGCGGACATCGTGAAAAGCGGGCAGCGCATTCTGATCTTCAGCCTGAATCGCGACCGCACCGGCACGCTGATGACGCCCGGAGGCGCC
>DATNJP010000101.1:0-17462 GCA_035603855.1 Luteibacter sp.
GGGTTGGCGATCGCGGCGCGCGCGCCGCCGTAGGCGTAGTCGCTGCCGCCGGCAAGCGAGGGCGTGAGCGACAGGTTGAAGTACTTGGCGATGTTCTCGACGGCCGTGCTGCCTGGGTTCGTCGTGAATCGCGAGATGACCGGCGAGCCCGACAGGATCGAGACGTTGCCGCTGTCGCTCAGGCTGTCGCCGAAGGAGACTACTTGCGTATAGCCGTCGGCATGAGCGCCGGCACTGAACAGAAGGGCAGCACCGATGGCACCGGCAAGATGGCGAATACGCATGTGGTTCACTCCGTGTGGCGTGTTAGAGAAACGTTACGGTAATGGAAGCCATACGGCAGCGCATGCTGCGCTGCGGTAGGCGGCCGCGCGGGCTGTGACAAGCGATGCGCGGGAGGGCGGGGTGGTTGGAGCGGTGCGAGCGGGGTGGCGGAGGGACGTGAGGAAAATCGGATGCGCCTGGCCGCAGTCCGTGGGAATCACCGCTAGTAGCCCTGTCAGCGGACAGCCCTTAAGAGCTACCTATCCAGCTCTTGTTGACACCCCCACAGCACCCGCCCTTGTGGGAGCCGCTTCAGCGGCGATCCCGCGGCAGCGGGCCAGCTTGAGGCGCCAGCTCGAGGCAAGTACTTATCGCCGCTGAAGCGGCTCCCACAAGAGCTAGGCTCGCCGCGCCGGGGATTTCCGGCGCGGCTTCCATGTCGGCTAAGTTGCCGAATCGGCTTACTTCTTCAGGGCCTTCGAGAAGGCGTCAGCGAAGGCGCTGTTCGCCGGAGCGGCAGCCGGTTTCGGCGGCTGCGGAGGACGGCCGCCGCCACCCTGGCCGCCACGCCGGTTACCGCCACCGGAGGACGCTTCGTCACGCTGACCCGGACGTCCGCCGCGGGCTTCGCCCGGCACGTCGTCGAGGCGCATGCTGAGTGCGATGCGCTTGCGCGGCAGGTCCACTTCCATGACCTTGACCTTCACGATGTCGCCCGCCTTCACCGCGTCGCGCGGATCCTTCACGAAGGTGTGCGACAACGCCGAGACATGGACAAGGCCGTCCTGGTGCACGCCGATGTCGACGAACGCACCGAACGCGGCGACGTTGGTGACACGGCCCTCGAGCACCATGCCGACGGCGAGGTCCTTCAGGTCCTCGACGCCCTCGGCGAAGCTCGGCGCAACGAACTCGGGGCGCGGATCACGGCCGGGTTTCTCGAGCTCCTTCAGGATGTCGCGCACCGTCGGCACGCCGAAGGTCTCGTCGGTGAAGTCCTCGGGCTTCAGGCCGCGCAGGAACGACGTGTCGCCGATCACCTGCTTCACTTCGCGGCCGCACTGCTTGAGGATGCGCTCCACCACGGGATACGCCTCGGGATGCACCGAGCTGGCGTCCAGCGGGTTGCTGCCGTCGCTGATGCGCAGGAAGCCCGCGCACTGTTCGAACGCCTTGTCGCCGAGGCGCGGAACCTTGAGCAGATCCTTACGGCTCGGGAACGGACCGTTGGCGTCGCGATGCTTCACGACGTTCTCGGCCACGCTCGAGGACAGGCCAGCCACGCGCGAAAGCAGCGGTGCCGATGCGGTGTTCACGTCGACGCCCACGGCGTTCACGCAGTCTTCGACGCGTGCGTCGAGCGCGCGCGCCAGCTTCACCTGGTTCACGTCGTGCTGGTACTGGCCTACGCCGATGGCCTTGGGTTCGATCTTCACCAGCTCGGCGAGCGGATCCTGCAGGCGACGTGCGATGGACACCGCGCCACGGATCGACACGTCGAGTTCGGGGAATTCCTTCGAAGCGAGTTCGGAAGCGGAATAAACCGACGCGCCCGCTTCGCTGACCACGACCTTGGACAGGTTCAGGTCGGCGTGCTTGCGCATGACTTCGCCCACCAGCTTGTCGGTCTCGCGCGAGGCCGTGCCATTGCCGATCGCCACGAGGTTCACGCCGTGCTGCTTCGACAGCTGCGCGATGCGGGCGATGGACTGATCCCACTGGTTGCGCGGTTCGTGCGGATAGATGGTGTCGTAGGCGAGCAACTTGCCCGTGGCATCCACGATGGCGAGCTTGCAACCCGTGCGAATGCCCGGATCGAGGCCCATCACGGTCTTCGCACCGGCGGGTGCGGCCAGCAGGAGATCCTTGAGGTTTTCGCCGAACACGCGGATGGCTTCGTCTTCGGCGCCTTCGCGCACGCGGCCGAAGAGGTCGAGCGTGAGATGCAGGTGCAGCTTCACGCGCCAGGTGAGGCGCACGGTCTCGCGCAACCAGGCGTCCGCGGCGCGGCCGCGGTCGAGGATGCCGGCGTGCGCGGCCACGCGGCCTTCGCCTTCGGCGTGCCCCTGGTCGGCATCCAGTCCCGGATTGAGGTCGATTTCGAGCACGCCTTCGTTGCGCGCGCGCATCAGCGCGAGCAGGCGATGCGAGGGAATCTTCGAGACCGGCTCGGCGTGGTCGAAGTAGTCGCGAAACTTCGCGCCCTCGTTTTCCTTGCCGGCGACCACGGTCGCGCGGATCTGGCCCTTGTCCCACAGCCAGTCGCGAAGGCCACCGACGAGGGCGGCGTCTTCGGCGATCGTCTCCATCAGGATGGCGCGTGCGCCGTCCAGCGCGGCCTTCGTGTCGGCAATGCCCTTCTCGGCATCGACGAAACCGGCGGCGAAGGTTTCCGGATCCTGGGTCGGGTCGTCGCGCAGGCCGAGGGCCAACGGCTCGAGCCCCGCTTCGCGCGCGATCTGCGCCTTGGTGCGGCGCTTCGGCTTGAAGGGCAGGTAGAGATCTTCGAGGCGTGCCTTGGTATCGGCGCTGAGGATGTCGACGCGCAGGGCGTCGGTCATCTTGCCCTGCTCGACGATGCTGTCGAGGATGGCGGCGCGGCGATCTTCGAGTTCGCGCAGGTAGCGCAGGCGCTCTTCAAGCAGGCGCAACTGGATGTCGTCGAGGCCACCGGTCACTTCCTTGCGGTAGCGCGCGATGAACGGCACGGTGGCGCCGCCGTCGAGAAGCTCCACCGCCGCGCGCACCTGTTCGGGCTTGGCGGCGATGTCCTGGGCAATACGTTGTTCGATGCTCTGCATGTCGTTCCTGTGCGTGACTCGACCGGCCGGATGTCGGGCCGGGCCGCCGATGATAGCAAGCACGGGGAAGGCCCCGGCCAGGCGGCCGGGGCGGACGCTGCCGTCAGGCGTCGAAGCTGCCGCTCGCGCCGGCGCGTGGGGCGGGTGCCGGGGCCTTGTCAGCGCGGCCCGTCAGCACATACGTGCTGGCCAGGAGGTCGTGCACGCCCTGCTTGCGCTGGGTGAACGCCGCGGTGACGTAGAACACCATCGGCACCAGGAAGGTGAAGGCATTCAGGAGGCGGATCGCGTTGCGCCCCGCGGCGCGGCCCACGCTGATGCGCTGGCCTTCGGTGTCGGTGACGCGGATGCCCACGGCCATCTTGCCGGGCGTGGCTTGCCATTTGGAGCTTTCGAACGCGGCGTAATAGACGAAGCCGATGACCAGCAGCACGTAGGTGATCGGCTGCACGGCGCTGGCATAGGCCGAGATCGCGGCGGTCTGGTCCGACTCCATCTGGCTCAGCAGCTTCGACATCGCCGCGCCGAGGCCCATGCTCAGGCTGATGATGGTGAAGGGCACCATCAGGATCAGGTAGTCGATGACCCACGCGCCAAAGCGCAGCCAGAAGCCCGCGTACTCGGGTTCGGCCACCTCGTTGATGCCCATGAAGGGCGGCGGGGGTGGCATCGGCGGCACGCTGCCCGGCGCGGGACGCTCGTCCGGGAACAGCTCGCCCAGTGGACGCCAGTCCGTCATGCCTTCATGCCAGCCCAGTTCTTCGGGGCGGCAGGTGCCGTCGCGCAGCCACTGACGGACTTCGTCGTCCGTATAGGGGCCGAAGCGCTCGCCGTTTCGTCCGATCCAGACTTGCATGGTGGTCCTTCCACTTCCTAGCTCGATGAGCGCGATGATGCCAGATGGCCGGTGTAGGCGCCGACTGCTGGTGGTCACGGACGGCGCGCGATGGCGCGGTCGCTTACGGCCTGGTCAGGCCGCGCGACGCTTGAGGTGCACCAGTAGCAGCGAAATGGCGGCGGGCGTCACGCCGCTGATGCGCGAGGCCTGGCCGATCGTCGCGGGCAGCGAGCGCTTCAGCTTCAGCAGGACTTCGGAGGAAAGCCCGCGCACGCGGTCGTAGTCGAACCCATCCGGAATGGCGGTCGATTCGTGACGGCGCTGGCGCTCGATCTCCTCGCGCTGACGTTCCAGGTAACCGGAATACTTCGCCTGTACTTCCACCTGCGTCGCCACTTCGGCGTCGTCCACGGCGGGGCCGAGCTCGGCGACCGTGGTCAGGCGCGCGTAGTCCATCTCCGGCCGGCGGAGCAGGTCGAGTGCGTGCGTTTCGCGGCTCACGGCGATGCCAAGCGAGCGCTCGATCGCCGCGCCCAGCGCGTTGCCAGGCGCGGCCCAGAGTCCGCGCAGGCGGCCGGTCTCGCGTTCGGCGGCCTCGCGCTTGGCTTCCAGTCGCTGGAAGCGGGCATCGGAAACCACGCCGCGCGCATGGCCCTGTGGCGTCAGGCGCAGATCGGCGTTGTCCTCGCGCAGATGCAGGCGGTATTCCGCGCGCGAGGTGAACATGCGGTAGGGCTCGATGGTGCCGTTGGTGGTCAGGTCGTCGATGAGCACGCCGATGTAGGCTTCGTCGCGGCGCGGATACCACGGCGCGTCGCCGCGCACCGCGAGCGCGGCGTTCATGCCCGCGATGAGGCCTTGCGCGCCTGCTTCTTCATAGCCCGTCGTGCCATTGATCTGGCCGGCGAAATACAGACCCGGAATGCCCTTCGTTTCCAACCACGGGTGGAGGCCGCGTGGATCGAAGTAGTCGTACTCGATGGCGTAGCCCGGACGCGTGATATGCGCACGTTCGAAGCCGGGGATCGAGCGCACGAGTGCGTACTGCACGTCGAATGGTAGCGATGTCGAGATGCCGTTGGGATAGATCTCAAAGGTATCGAGGCCTTCGGGCTCGACGAAGATCTGGTGCGAGGTCTTGTCGGCGAAGCGAACGACCTTGTCCTCGATCGACGGGCAATAACGTGGGCCGACGCCTTCAATCTGGCCGCTGTACAGCGGCGAGCGGTCCAGCGATCCGCGAATGAGATCGTGCGTGGCCTCGGTCGTGTGCGTGATCCAGCAGCTCACCTGGCGCGGATGGTCGGCGGCCGAGCCCATGAACGAGAAGTGCGGCATCGGATCGTCGCCGGGCTGTTCCTCGAGCACGGAGAAATCGATGCTGCGGCTGTCGATGCGCGGCGGGGTACCCGTCTTCAGGCGGTCCGCCGCCACGGGCAGCTCACGCAACTTCGCCGCGAGGGTCGATGCCGGCGGATCGCCTGCCCGCCCGCCCGCGTACTGCGCGGGGCCGATGTGGATCTTGCCCGCGAGAAAGGTGCCAGCGGTCAGGACGACCGCCGCCGCGTGGAAATCGAGGCCCATCTGCGTGCGCACGCCGGTTACGCGTCCGTCGACGAGGATCAGGTCGTCCACCGCTTGCTGGAACAGGAAGAGATTCGGCTGGGTTTCCGCCATCGAACGAATCGCGGCCTTGTACAGCGCGCGGTCGGCCTGGCAGCGCGTGGCGCGTACGGCCGGGCCCTTCGATGCATTGAGGGTTCGCCACTGGATGCCGGCGCGATCCGCCGCGAGACCCATGGCGCCGCCCAGTGCGTCGATCTCCTTGACCAGATGCCCCTTGCCGATGCCGCCGATGGCCGGGTTGCAGCTCATCTGCCCGATGGTTTCGATGTTGTGGCTGAGCAGCAGCGTGCGCGCGCCCGTGCGCGCGGACGCCAGCGCGGCTTCGGTACCGGCGTGTCCGCCACCGACCACGATCACGTCGTAGGTTTCGTTATGCAGCATGGGGAGAGAAGGGCGAAGTGGCCAGATTGCTGATTTTACGCTGGAAACGTCACCGCTGCTTACGGCTGCAAGCGCTGGGTGCGAGCGGGGTGGCACGACTCATGCTTCTTATCAGGCGCACTTCACCCGGGCAGACGCAGCGCGATAAGACGCGCGCCGAGGCCGAACGACAGGGGTTTGGCCGTGTGCCGGTGGAAGGAAGCGGGATGTGGGCAGGGATGCCCCATTCGGTTCAAGAATGAGATCTGGCGCCCGGCGGTCTCAGGAACAGGGGGAATCCAGGATGACCGTGCTGCCGGGCGCCAGAAACCGAGAAGACTGGCACGAATAGCCGCGGCGTGAGCCGCGGCTTCTTTCGTTGGAAGTAAAGGTACACCGTTCGAATGAACTGTGCGTGACTTTTTCGTCAACGAAGTGCTCTGTTTCGGCAATTGGTGACGCAGTACGTCACTTTCTCGCAAATCACGAGACCCTGCGTGAACTGGTGCACATTTCGTTTCAGCCGAGCGCGACGCGAGCCAGGATATCGGTGAGGTCCCGCGAGAGATCCGTGCGGGCGGCCAGTTCCGCCACCACCGCATGCGCCGCTTCACGGCGAACAGGCTCGAGGCGCTTCCAGCCGTTGAACGCCGTGGCCACGCGCGCGGCCACCTGCGGATTCAACGCGTCCACGGCCACCAGGCGGTCGGCGAGCCAGCGATACGCGGCACCGTCGGCACGATGAAAGCCCGTGGGGTTGGCCCGGGCGAAACTGCCGATCAGCGCTTGCACGCGATTCGGATTCTTCAGTGTGAACGCCGGATCGTTTTCCAGTGCCTGCACCCGCGCCAGGGCGTCGTGGCCGGGCAGCAGGGCCTGCATCGCGAACCACTTGTCCAGCGCCAGCGCGTTGTCGGCGTAGCGCTGGCGGAAATGGGCGATCGGTTCCTCGGCCGCGCCAGGGTCCAGCGTGGCGAGGGTGGTCAAGGCCGCGAGACGGTCGGTCATGCCGGGCGCTTGCTCATACTGGGCACGGGCCAGCTCAGGCACGTTGCGCGGGTCGATCAACGCGAGCAGGTCGAGCACGCGGCGCTTGAGCTGGCGCCGGGCCTGGCTGGACGCATCCAGCGCCGCGCTGGTCGCCGCCCGCAGGCTTTCGTAACGCGCGCGCAGCGTGTCGAGTCCGATACGTTGGGCCAGGGCCCGCAACATGGCCTGTCGCGCCATGCGGATGCGATCCGGATCGCGCTCGGCCTGGCGCTCGACCAGTTCGATTTCTCCCGGCGGCGTCAGTAGTTCCGCAAGCAACGCGTCGTCCACGTTGTCGTCGACGAACAGGTTGGCCAGCGCCTTCGTCCATGCCTGCAACGCGGAACCGTCGGCATTGCCGTCCCGGCAGTCGTCATAGGCGAGGCCGGCGAGTTGCTGGCCGGCTTCCCAGCGATTGAAGCCATCCGGGTCGTGGCGCAGCAGGATGGCGAGTTCACCCGGCACGTAGTCGCATTCGAGGATGACCGGTGCGGAGAAGCCACGCAGCAGCGACGGCACCGGAGCAGCCTCGATGTCTTCGAAGACGAAGCTGCGCTCCGCTCCGTCGAGCACGAGCGTGCGCTCCGGATCTCCCGCGGCGGCTTCGCCTTCGAGGCGCAGCGGCAAGGCCTTGCCGGAACGATCGAACAGCGACAGGCGCACCGGGACGGGCAGCGCCTGCTTCGTGTTCTGTCCCGCGGTGGCCGGCGTGCGCTGGCGCAAGGTCAGGCGGTAGCGATGGTGTTCGGCGTCGTAGCGACCTTCCGCCGTGAGTCGTGGCGTGCCGGCCTGCCCATACCAGGCAAGGTACGGCGACAGGTCGATCGCGTTCGCATCGCCCAGGGCCTTGAGGAAATCCTCGATGGTGGCGGCGTGGCCGTCGTGCCGCTCGAAGTAGAGGTCCATGCCCTTGCGGAAGCCCGCGTCGCCGAGATGGCCGGCGAGCATGCGCACCAGCTCGGAGCCTTTCTCGTAGACGGTGGCAGTGTAGAAATTGTTGATCTCGCTGTATTGCGAAGGACGCACCGGATGCGAGAGCGGGCCGGCGTCTTCGGGAAACTGCGCGCGGCGCAGCAGGGCGACATCTTCGATGCGCTTGAGCGGCGCCGAATTCATGTCGGCCGAGAAACTCTGCTCGCGGAATACCGTGAGGCCTTCCTTCAGGCTCAACTGGAACCAGTCGCGGCAGGTGACGCGATTGCCGCTCCAGTTATGGAAATACTCGTGCGCCACCACGGCTTCCACGTGACGGTATTCGTCGTCGGTGCTGGAGTCGGGATCCGCGAGCAGGTACTTCGCGTTGAAGATGTTGAGGCCCTTGTTCTCCATCGCGCCCATGTTGAAGTCATGGGTGGCGACGACGTGGAACACGTCCAGGTCGTAATTGCGGCCGTAGGTGCGCTCGTCCCACTGCATCGAGCGGATCAGCGAATCCATCGCGTAGTCGCAGCGATCGATGACATCGGCCTCCGCCCAGATATGCAACGCGACAGCGCGGCCATCGGCGGTGGTGTACTCGTGGCTGATCCGTTCGAGGCGGCCCGCCACCAGCGCGAACAGGTAGCTGGGTTTCGGATGCGGATCGACGAAACGCGCCCAGTGCCGGCCATCGGGCAGGTCACCTTCGCCGTCCGGGTTGCCGCCCGCCAGCAGCACGGGGAACCGCGCCTTTTCCGCACGGAGCGTCACCGTGTAGCGCGAGAGGACATCCGGGCGGTCGGGGAAGAACGTGATGTGACGGAAACCCTCGGCCTCGCACTGTGTCAGCAGGAAGCCCTTGTCACGGTTCCCGGACAGGTACAGGCCTTCCAGGGCGGTGTTTTCCGCAGGGCGGAGCGCGACGCGCGTGCCGATCGTGCAGCGATCGGCGTCCACCGCGATTTCCAGCACCCCGTTCGCGAGGATGTACTCGCCTTCGCCGAGGGTTCGTCCGTCCAGGGTCAATGCCAGCAATTCGACGCCTTCACCGTTCAGTCGCACGGGCTCGTCGGCCCGGCGGACGAGTTCGAGCGTCGCCGCGACCTCGCTCTGGTCGATGCCCAGGTCGAATTCCAGGGCCACGTGCTCGACCGACCAGGCGGGAGGCCGGTAGTCAGCGAGGCGGATGACGGCGGTGGGGGCGTCGGAACGATCGCTCATGGCAGCACGGCAACGTTTGTCAGGTATGGCAGGCAGGCTAACATGCGGTCGGATTCGTCAAAAGGAAGCCTCCCATGCCCCGCTTCACCGTTACGCGGTCCCATCTGGGTGCCCAGGAACTGATCGTCCTGGTCGACGCCGACGCCGACCGCGAGGTCCGCATCGCCCGCCGTGGCGCCACCGTGCTGTCGATCGGCAGCTGCTGGGGCGACAAGCGGCGCAATATCGCCGATGGATTCCGCGACGAAAAGGAATTGGTGGGCCATAAGGGCTCGCGGTTCGCAATCATGACGCCGTTCGCGAACCGGGTTGACGATTCGCGGTATACGTTTGAAGGAAAAACCTACGATTTGCAGCCGGGCGCCGTGGGTGCGGATCGAGCCAGCCGCCACGGATTCCTGCGCGGCGTCCTCTTCGACGTACAGCGCGAGCACGCCGACGACGACAAAGCCTCCATCACGCTGGTGACCCAGGCCATTCGTCCGGACGTGAACCCGGGCTATCCCTTCGCACTCGACTTCAGCGTCACCTTCACCCTGGACGCCGAAGGCCTCACGGTGGAAGCGAAGACGCGCAACGTCGGCGACCACGCCGCACCGACCTTCTTCGGCTGGCACCCGTACTTCCACCTGTCCGACAACCCGATCGAAGGTTGGGAGTTGCACGTGCCGGCGGACAAGGTGATCGCCACCGACAAGGACTTCATCCCGCTGCCCGGCACGAGTGCGTGGCAGGCCCTGGAGCGCGCCGATCACGCGCTCGACTTCCGCACGACGCGGACCATCGGCGATGTCCAGCTGAACCACACGTACGCCGATCTCCAGCTCGACGCCGATGGCAGGGCGCGTACGCGCCTGCGCGATCCGAAGAGTGGCGTCGCGATCGCCGTGTGGCAGGAGAAGGGCGTCATGCTCGTGTTCACCGCCGATACCACCGACCGCGATGCGCGCAAATCCGTCGCGCTCGAACCGATGGAATGCATGCCCAACGCCTTCAATCGTGACGACTGCACGCCGCTCATCACCCTGGGCCCGGGGCAGGAGCGTCGCTTCGTCTGTGGCGTGGAGTTCGACCAGTGACCCTGCCAACCTTTGCCGACGTACGTGATGCCGCCGCGCGGATCGCGCCGCATGCGCTGGTCACGCCTGTCATGCGCAGCGATCGCATCGACGCCCTCGTCGGCGCGCCGATCGTGTTCAAGTGCGAGAACCTGCAGCGCGGCGGCGCATTCAAGTTCCGCGGTGCCACCAATGCCGTGTGGTCGCTTACTGATGAAGAAGCGGCTCAAGGCGTCGTGACGCATTCGTCGGGCAACCACGGCAATGCACTCTCCATCGCGGCGCGCACGCGCGGTATCCCGGCGCACGTCGTGATTCCCGAGGGCGCGGTGAAGGCGAAGGTCGATGCGATCATCGCCGCGGGGGCGACCGTGCATCGTTGTGCGCCGACGACGGCCGCGCGCGAAGCCATGGCTGCCGAGCTGCAGGCGAGCACGGGTGCCACGCTGGTCCATCCCTACGCCGATGCCCGCGTGATGGCGGGGCAGGGCACGCTCGTGCCCGAACTCTTCCGCCAGGTGCCCGGGCTCGACACGGTGCTCTTCCCGGTCGGCGGCGGTGGCCTCGCGTCGGGCTGTTCGATCGCCGCGCACGGCATCGACCCGGGTATCGTCCTGTTCGGCGCGGAACCGGAAGGCGCCGACGACGCGGCGCGCTCCCTCGAAGCCGACGAGCGCGTGGGACCGTTCACCGCCCATACCGTCTGCGATGGCCTGCGCACGCTGATCGGGGAGCCCAATTTCCATGCGCTTCGCGACCACGGCGTCAGCGTGTTGCGCGTGAGCGATGCGGAAGCGATCGCGGCCATGAAGTTGCTCTGGAGCGAACTTCGCATCGTCGTGGAAGTATCCAGCGCGACGGTGCTCGCAGCGGCGCTCCGCTATCCGGAACGCTTCGCCGGTCGCCGCGTCGGCGCGGTGCTTACCGGCGGTAACGTGGACCTGGACGACTTACCGTGGTGAACGCTTCGCGCCGATCCCGCTGACGGCGGCAAGGCCGGCCACGATGAAGGCGATGCCGATCCACTCGCTGGGCGTGGGACGTTCCGACAGGATCGCCCACGCCATCATTACGCTGACCACCGGCACCGCCAGTGAGGAGACCGAGGCGACCGCCGTCGGCAATCGCCGCACGACAAGCAGCCAAAGGGTCCAGGCGAGGCTGCCTGCGAGCACCACCGAATAGAACAGGCCGCCGATGAACGCCGGCGACCATTCGATCGCGCGTTGCGGAACGCACAGTGCGACGACGATCAGGGCGATGGCTCCGAAGGTCATCTGCCAGGTGGCGAAGGTGAGCGGATCGGGCCGGTCGCGTTGGAAGATGCGTTTGCTCAACACCGTACCCAACGCCCAGAAGACACCGCCCAGCAGGGCATAGAGCGTGCTGGCACCGCTGCCCAGTCCTTCCCATGGCGCGATGACGAAGAGCAGGCCCACGGCGGCCAGGGCAAGTCCCAGCCAGTGCCGCCCGGTGGGGCGTTCGCCGAGGATCATCCAGGCGAGCAGCACCGCCCAGAAGGGCATCGCGTAGGCAAGCAGCGCCACATGGCCGGCGCCGCCGCTGATGAGGGCGAACTGGCCCAGACCCTGGAAAGCGGCGGTCTGCGACACGCCCACCAGGGCGGTACCGAGCAGAGGCGGTGGCGCAAGCGGACGACGCATGGCGACCAGCACCAGGAACAGCAAGGCGCTGGCCGCGCTGTAGCGGATGGCGGCGAAGTCGAACGGACCCGCGTAACGCAGCACCTGCTTCATCACGATCCAGCTGTAGGCCCAGATGATGACGGTGGCGCCCAACGCGATGACGGCGCCCTGCGGTGCTTTTTCCTCGTTCATACGGACGCTCGGTCAGGTGTCGAACGGACATCTTGACCGATATCGCCTCGATATTCTCCCGATTCCTTCAGGGCGAACGTGAGGTGGGCGATGCGCTGTTCCTGGGCCGAACGCAGCGATGCGGAACGCACTTACCATGACACCGAATGGGGCGTTCCCGTCCACGACGATGTCCTGCTCTTCGAGCGATTGTCCCTGCGCGGTGCCCAGGCGGGGCTCGCGTGGCGAACCGTGCTGGCCAAGCGCGATTCGTACCGGCGTATTTTCCATGGATTCGACATCCATCGCGTCGCCGCGATGACGGATGCCGATCTGTCCCTCATCCTCGGTGACCGGGGTGTCATCCGCCATCGCCTCAAGGTCGAGTCCATCCGCAGCAACGCCCAGGCCGCGCTCCGGATCATCGCCGAAGAAGGTTCGCTGTCGACCTATCTTTGGTCGTTCGTCGGTGGCGTGACATGCGTCAACGCATGGGCCTGTGACGGCGAGGTGCCCGGCAGCAGCGACGTATCCGATCGCATGAGCCTCGCGCTGCGGCGTCGCGGTTTCCGTTTCGCCGGCACGGCCATCTGCTACGCCGTGATGCAGTCCACCGGCATGGTCAACGACCATGTCATCGACTGCGAACGTTATCGATGACACGGTGTTCACCGTGATTGCACCGTCATGGCGGTCCCATGGCCGCCATGGCTACGACACGCATCGGCATATCGGGTTGGCGCTACGCCCCGTGGCGGGGCGTGTTCTATCCAAAGGACCTTGTTCAACGCGATGAACTGGCATTTGCCTCGCGGGAATTCCCGACGATCGAACTGAACGGGTCGTTCTATTCCCTGCAACGGCCGGAGAGCTACCGCCAATGGTACGAAGCCACGCCGCGTGGCTTCGTCTTCGCGGTGAAAGGCCCTCGTTTCATCACGCACACCTTGCGGCTGCGCGATGTCGAAAAGCCGCTGGCCAACTTCTTCGCCTCGGGCGTGCTGGCGCTGCGCGAGAAGCTGGGGCCGATCCTGTGGCAGTTCCCGCCCAGCTTTCGTTTCGATCCCGACGTTCTCGCGCCTTTCCTGGCCATGTTGCCAAGGACCACCGAAGCCGCGGCCGTCCTCGGTCGCAAGCATGATGGGCATCTGAAGCGGGAGGCTTTCCTGGAGGTGAAGCGCAACCACCGTCTACGCCATGCGGTGGAGATCCGACACGAAAGCTTCGTGGATCCGGCCTTCATCGCCCTCTTGCGCAAGCATGGCATCGGCTTCGTCGTCGCCGACGCGGCAGGCAGATTCCCCCGGTACTTCGATGTCACCGCGCCGTTCGTCTATGTTCGCCTGCATGGGGACAAGAAACTCTACGCCAGTGGCTACAGCGATAAGGCGCTGGCGGATTGGGCGCGACGCATCCGTGCGTGGCAGCGTGGCGCGCAGCCCGCTGGCGATCCGCGCATCGCGACCTCGCCACCGCGCAAGCGTGCGTCGCGCGATGTCTACGTGTATTTCGACAACGACACAAAGGTCAAGGCGCCCTTCGATGCGCGCAGCCTCGCCGAACGCATCTAGCGAAGCGCTCGGTCAGAACGGAGTCTTGCGCCGCGATCCACGCAGGTTCTCGATCGGGAAGCTGGCGATTTCCCCGCCACCTTCACGGCGCGACTGCCCTGCCGGCGGACCCCATGCGTGCGCGGTCACCACTTCCCAGGTCGACGGGATGACGCCGTCGCTGCGCATCGTCTCGTAGGCGTCGAGCATGCGCTTGTAGTGTTGCTTGCCCGTGAGTCCGCGCGGGCGATCCGCGTCGGCGTTGTTCGCACCGAGGCCCTTCAGCTCGTCCAGCAACGCGCGTGGCGTCGGATAGGTGAGCGTGTAGCGCTCCGCGAAGAGCACCGGATCGCGAAGACCCTGCGCCAGCATCGCGTCGCCGATGTCATGCATGTCGAGGAAGCGTGCCACGTGCGCCTGCTGGTCTGCTTCCGCCCAGGCGGCGCGCAACTCTTTCAGCGTATCGGGGCCGAACGTGGAAAACGTCAGCAGCCCACCCGGTTTCAGCACGCGAGCGCACTCGGCGAAAAGGCGCGAAAGGTCCTCGCACCACTGGAAGCAGAGGTTCGAGAACAGCACGTCGACGCTATGGTCGGGTACCGGAAGCGTATAGGCGTCGGCGACCACCCGGTTGAAGGGCTTCAACCAGCTGGCGTTCTGCTTCGCCTGTTTCAGCATGGGGAGCGCCAGATCGACGGCGATCACCTGCGCCTTCGGATAGCGTTTCTTCAGCGCCGCGCTGCCGCGGCCCGTGCCGGCGCCGACGTCGAGGATGACGTCGGGTGTCTTCTCGAAGATGTCGAGCCGGTCGACGAGGGTCGACTGCACCTCGCGCTGTAGCGCGTCGTGTTTCTCGTAACTGCCAGCGGCGCGCCCGAAGTTGCGGCGGACCTGGCGTCGATCGAAATGGAAGTCGCTCATGGGTTTGCGTCGGTGAACTGCGTCAGGACATCCGCCACGGCGGTGGCGTGTCCGATAAAGGGGGCGTGCCCGGCGTGGGCGATTTCCTCGAAGCGGCCGCCGGCCGCTTCGGCGGACCAGCGCATCGCCTCGGGGTGGACAATGCGGTCGCGCCGCCCGGCAATCCAGAGGCTGGGCTGACGGATCTCGTGAAGACGTGGCCGCAGGTCGGCGGCCTCGAGCAGGCGGATGCCTTCCATCAGCACGCGCGGATCGGGTTCACCGCGCGAGAAAGCATCCTCTTTCAGCCGGCGTGCCTCCGCGCGGGGATCGGCGCTGCCCATGGCTTCCAGCGCGATGAAGCGCTCCACGGTGGCCTTGTAGTCCGCCTCGAGGTCGGCGGCCAGCTGGCGGACCATCGCGGCGTCGTTGCCGTACGGCCATTCCGCGTCGCGCACGAAACGCGGGGTGGAACACATCGGCACCACCGCGTGGACGGCTTCGGGAAGGTCCAGCGCGGCCGTCAGTGCCACAAGACCACCCATGGACCATCCCAGCCAGGTGGCGCGCGGTGTTTCCGCGGCGATGGCGCGGGCACAGGCCAGGGGTTCCAGCGGGATATCGGACTGACAGGAGTAGCCATGCCCCGGCAGATCGACGACATGCATCGTGTAACGGTCGGCCAGTGCTTCGACCAGCGGCGCGAGAATGCCTCCGTGCATGGCCCAGCCATGGATCATCATCAGCGGCGTGTCGCCGCGACCGTGCGTTTCGATATGCAGCCCGCTCATGCCGGCGTGCTCGGCGACAACGTGGGATCCACGGCGCCGCGATCGTCGAAGACGAAGCAGTCGCCGCGCCAGTGGGCGCCGCCGACTTCCTCGAAGTATTTCAGGATGCCGCCTTCGAGCTGGAACACATGGTCGATGCCGATCTCACGCATGTGGATGGCGGCCTTTTCGCAGCGGATGCCGCCGGTGCAGAACGACACCACGGTCTTGCCTTCGAAGCGTTCGCGATCGGCGGCGACGGCGGCAGGAAAGCCCGTGAAGCTGGAGAGACCGTAGTCCACCGTGTTCTCGAAGGTGCCCGCAGCCACTTCGTAATCGTTGCGCGTGTCGAGCAGCACCACTTCGCGACCCGCGTCGTCGTGACCCTGGTCGAGCCAGCGCCGCAGGTCCGTCGGCAGTACATGCGGTGCGCGACCTTCCTCGGGACGGATGGCCGGCGCGCGCATCGTGATGATTTCCTTCTTCAGCCGCACGCGCATGCGCGCGAAGGGCGGCGCGTCGGAAAGGCTTTCCTTTGGCGCCAGGTCCGCGAAGCGCGGGTCCTCGCGAAGCCAGTCGATGAAGGTGGCCACGGCCTCGCGTGGCGCGGCCAGGAACAGGTTGATGCCCTCGGGCGCGAGCAGGATCGTGCCTTTCAGCGCAAGGGCCTCGCAGCGCTCCACGATCCGCGCGCGCAGGCTCTGCAGGTCGTCGATACCGACGAACTTGTAGGCGGAAATGTTGAGGATCGTCATGGGGATGACCGGGAAGGGCGACCGGTCATTATACGACCGTGCCTTCGTCGGCACGGGGCAGGCGGGCCAGCGCGTCCAGCAGGGCGTCGATCCGGTCGGGCGTGTGCATGGCGGAAAGCGTGATCCGGAGACGGGCACTGCCCTGGGGAACGGTGGGCGGGCGGATCGCCACGACCAGGAATCCCGTGGCCTCCAGGGCCGCGGCCGCGGCCGTGGCCGCCTCGGCCGAACCCATGGCCAGGGGCTGGATCGGAGTGGTGGAAGCCATCAGGGGCAGCCCGAGCTGGGCGGCCCCATCGCGGAAGCGCGCGATATTGGCCGTCAGGCGCTGGCGGCGACCTTCCGGGTCCTGGCGGACCAGGCGCACGGCGGCTCGCGTGGCCGAGGCCAGGGCTGCCGGCATCGCCGTCGTATACACGTAGGTGCGGGCGAACTGGACGATGGCGTCGATGAGCGCGGCATCGCCGGCCACGAACGCCCCGGCGCATCCCAGGGCCTTGCCCAGCGTTCCCATCAGGACAGGAACCTCGGCGGTGCCGAGGCCCGCCGCGGCGACGGAACCGGCGCCCTCGGGGCCAAGTACGCCGAGGCCATGGGCGTCGTCGACGTAAAGCAGCGCGCCGCGGTCGCGGCAGACCGACGCAAGCGCCGCCAGCGGTGCCACATCGCCGTCCATGCTGAACACGCCGTCGGTCGCGACCAGTGCGGGCAGGCCAGGCCGTGCGTCCAGCTGGCGCGCGGCTCCTTCGGCATCCGCGTGCGGATAGCGGCGGAGTTCGGCACCGGCCAGTTGCGCACCGTCGATCAGGCTGGCGTGGTTCAGCCGGTCCTGCACGCAAAGCGTGTCGCTACGGCCTTGCACGGGCATCGCTCCCGCACCGAGCAGGGCCTGCAGGCTGCCGAGGTTGGCCATCACGCCGGTCGAGAAGAGCAGCGCGCGCTCGCGTCCGGTCCAGTCGGCGAGTTCTTCTTCCAGGGCGGCGTGTTCCGAACGGTGTCCGGATACCAGGTGCGCCGCCCCGGTACCCACGCCCTCGGCGGTGGCCGTGCGCGTCAACGCCGAGACGAGGTCGCGATGTCGCGCCAGGCCGAGGTAGTCGTTGCCGCAAAAGTCGGCCAGCACGCGGCCATCGACAATGCGACGGTCACCCGCGAGCACGTCGCACGTCCGCGTCCGGCGCAGCAGGCCGGCGCGAACGCGTTCGGCCCGCGCGGCTTCCACGCGGGCACGGAGGTCGGGCCGGTCGTTCACGCCGTGGCGTGTTCGTGTTCGACGATGTCGGCGTGCACGGTGCCCGGTTCGATCTCCACTTCCATGGGCTTCAGGCCCAGGCGTTCGAAAAGGCGACGGTCGTGCTCGACATCCGGGTTGCCGGTGGTCAGCAGCTTTTCGCCGTAGAAGATGGAGTTGGCACCCGCTGCGAAGCACAGCGCCTGCAACGCATCGTCCATCGTTTCGCGGCCTGCGGAAAGGCGAACGACGGACGCCGGCATGAGAATGCGGGCGACGGCGATGCTGCGTACGAACTCGAACGGATCCAGCTCTTCGGTGCCG
>DATNJP010000102.1:0-4642 GCA_035603855.1 Luteibacter sp.
TTGCGCGGCAAGCGCATCGGCGTGGTACGCCAGCTCGGCGGCATCGAGCCGAACGCCGACCGCGCCCTCGAGCACACCATCACCCTGCTCAAGGCGCAGGGAGCGACCGTGGTCGACAACGTCGAGATTCCACACCTGAAGGAACTCAGCGAGCACGAGATCGACGTGCTGCTGTACGAGTTCAAGCACGGCATCAACGCCTATCTCGCCAGCCGCCCCGACCAGCCCATGAAGACATTGGCGGACCTCATCGCGTTCAACGATCGCGAGGCCGCGAAGGAAATGCCGTGGTTCGGCCAGGAGTTGTTCCTGCAGGCGCAGGAGAAGGCGGACATCACCGATCCGAAGTACATCGAGATGCGCGATCGCAACAAGCGACTGGCCGGACCGGAAGGCATCGACGCCGCGCTGGCGAAGGATCATCTCGACGCGTTGCTGGCACCCAGCTGGGGCCCGGCCTTCGTCAATGACCTGGTGCTGGGCGACCATGTCGTGAGCGGCGATCCGACCGTCGGCGGGGTGTCCGCTCCGGCAGCCATCGCAGGCTACCCGTCGATCACCCTGCCCGTCGAGTTCGCGCACGAGCTACCGGTAGGCGTGGTGTTCTTCGGAACGAAGTGGAGCGAGCCGACGTTGATCGCCATCGCCTACGGCGTGGAGCAGAAAGCCAACGCGTTCCGCCGACCGAAGTTCCTGCCGACCCTGCCGATCCGCTGACGCAAGAGGCGGGCACCGAAGAGACGGTTGTACTTGTCGGAGCCACTCACTTGTGGGAGCCACTCACTTCTAAGAGCCACTCACTTGTGGGAGCCACTCACTTGTGGGAGCCGCTTCAGCGGCGAATAGGCCTGGCTACGTAGCGAGGTCTAATCGCCGCTGAAGCGGCTCCCACAGAAGCCCAAAAAGCCCAAGAAGCCCAAGAAGCCAAGAAGCCCAAGAAGCCCAAGGAGCCCAAGAAGCCCACGGAAGAATCGCGGGCTCCTGGCTTACGCCTTGTTCGCGAACTCGCGGACGATCGGGGCCAGCTTCGGATCTTCCAGGGCCATGGCCATGGTCGCGCGGACCAGGCCCGCCTTGTTACCGCAGTCGAAGCGCGTGCCTTCGAAGCGATACGCCAGCACCTTGCCCTTGTCCTTGAGCAGGTTCTCGATGGCGTCGGTGAGCTGGATCTCGCCGCCGGCGCCTTCCTTCGTGTTGCGCAGGTACTCGAAGATCTCGCTAGGCAGCACATAGCGGCCCACCACGGCGAGGTTCGACGGAGCGTCGGCGGGCTTCGGCTTTTCCACCATGTGGCGGATGACCGTGGAGCGGTCGCTGACCTTCTCCGTGGCGTCGACGATGCCGTACTTATCGGTGTCCTTCTCAGGCACTTCCTCGACCGCGATGACGCCGGCGTCGTTCGCGTCGGCCACTTCGGCCATCTGACGGAGCGCGCCCTTGCCTTTGTTCCAGATCAGGTCGTCGGGAAGCATGATGCCGAAGCGCTCGTTACCGACCACGGGCGCCGCGCGCAGCACGGCGTCGCCGAGGCCGAGGGCCTCCGGCTGGGTCACGAACACGCAGCGGACGTGGCGAGGCAGGATGCCGCGCAGGATCGACAGCAGTTCTTCCTTGTTCTTCTCGGCGAGCTTCTCTTCCAGCTCGTATGCCTTGTCGAAATAGTCGGCGATCGCATGCTTGTAGCGGTTGGTGACGAACACCAGCGTATCGGCACCCGCGTCCACGGCTTCATCCACGGCGTACTGGATGAGGGGACGGTCGAGCACCGGCAGCATTTCCTTCGCTACCACCTTGGTCGCGGGCAAGAACCGCGTACCGAGGCCGGCAACGGGAAATACGACCTTGCGCAGGGGTTGGGTCATGCGTTGTCTCCACTTTCGTTACGGCGTAGCGGCAGCACGTTGTCGGTCTGCGGCTCGCTCCAGCGGAAGGACGGCAGCAGCTGCGACACGCACCGGCGCAGGGTTTCTTCATCGAAGGCAGTCACCGCCTCTTCGGCGCGGGCCAGCTGGGTCTGCAGCAATTCCCACGAGACCTGGCGGTGCTGTGCCTGGAAGATCTTGGCGTGAGTTGTGCTCGTGTAGTTCTCCAGCGGATGAAACAGTTCTTCGAACAGCTTCTCGCCCGAACGCAAGCCGGTATAGACGATCTGGATATCGGAACCGGGACGCTTGCCGGCCAGACGGATCATCTGCTCGGCGAGATCGCGGATCTTGACCGGATCACCCATGTCCAGTGCGAAGATTTCACCACCCTTGCCGAGGCTGGCGGCCTGCAGGATCAGCTGGCACGCCTCGGGAATGGTCATGAAATAGCGCGAGATCTCCGGGTGGGTGATCGTCACCGGGCCGCCCTGGCGAATCTGACGACGGAACAGCGGGACCACCGAACCAGCGGAGTCCAGTACGTTACCGAAACGGACCGTGATGAAACGTGTCGAAGTATGCGCTGCGAGATTCTGGCACCAGATTTCCGCCATGCGCTTGCAGGCGCCCATCACCGACGTCGGGTTCACCGCCTTGTCGGTGGAAATCAGTACGAACGACTCCGCGCCGCAACGCACGGCGGCGTTGGCGACGATGCGCGTGCCCATGACGTTGTTGCGGAAGGCCTCGCGCAACTGGCCCTGGAGCATCGGCACGTGCTTGTAGGCGGAAGCGTGGAAGACGATCTGCGGCTGCGTCTCCTCGAACAGGCGGTTGATCGCCGTCGAGTCGCGTGCATCGGCAAGGACGCCGTTGAAGATCAGCTCCGGATAGGCCGAGGTCAGCTCCTGGCCGATGCGGTAGAGGTTGTACTCGGACATCTCGACCACGGTCAGCGAGCTCGCACCGAGGCGAGCGACCTGACGGCAGAGTTCGGAGCCGATCGAACCGCCACCGCCCGTGACCAGCACGCGGCGGCCGCTGATGTTCTCGCGGATGGCCGTCCAGTCGAGCTCCACCGCGTCGCGGCCGAGCAGGTCTTCGATGGCCACTTCCTTGATCTCGTTGAACTGCGCGCGTCCGGCCACGACGTCCTCGAGGCGGGGCACGGTGCGGAACGGCAGCCCGGTGCTTTCGCAGAACGCCACGATGCGGCGCATCTGCGCGGTCGTCGCGCCAGGCACCGCGATCAGCAGCATCTGCACGGCCACCGCCTTCGACAACTCGGCCAACTGGTCGACGGTTCCCAGCACGGGGATGCCGCCGATCTGCGCACCGCGCAGGGCGAGGTTGTCGTCCACGAAACCGATGACGCTGTACCGGCTGTCGCGGCGCAGGTCGCGCGACAGTGCCTCGCCGGCGCGGTCCGCGCCGACGATCAGCACGCGCTTGGTCGGCGCCGACTGGAACAGGTCGATCCGGCTGTCCTTCCAGAAGCGGTAGCTGAGGCGCGGCACACCCAGAAGCACCACGAGCACCACCGGGTAAACCAGCAGGACCGAGCGCGGCACGCCATCGAGGCGCGCGTACATGACCATGGCCAGGCCAATGATCAGCGCACCGATGACAGTGGCGCGGATGATGTTCCAGAGATCCGGAAGGCTGGCGAATCGCCAGACACCCTTGTAGAGGCCGGTCCAGTTGAACACGGCGCCCTGCACCAGCAGCACGATGGGAAATTCCATCGGCAGGTAGCTGACCGGCGCGAGGTCCGGCATCAGGGCATAACGCAACGACTTCGCGATCCACCACGCGAATGCCGCCATGGCCAGGTCGTGCGCGACGACCGCCGTGCGGGGGTGGATGATGCCGATGAATTTACGCAGAAACATGTCGCTCCCTTCGACGCAAGCACGATCGCTTGCCAGTACGCCAGACCGCTGCTCCCAACAGATACACCGCCCCGAAGCACCAGGGCGCCGCCGCTGCCCAGCGGAACGCGATCCATGCGACGGGAACGCAGACGAGAACGTTCCATGCCAGGTAGCCCGCGGCTACCTTTCGATGTGACGACCCCCGCCGCACGAGCCACTGGTAAAGGTGTTCGCGGTGCGGAGTGTACCAGCGCGCACCGCGCAGCATTCGCACGAGCAGTGTCAAGGTCGCGTCGATAACGAAGGCTGACGAGAAAACCAGTGCGGGCCAGAGCAAGTTCGTACGAAAAGCCCACAACATCGCGGATATCGCGAAAACCATGAGGCCGAGGGTGCCGCTGCCCACATCGCCCATGAATATCCGGGCCGGCGAACGGTTGAACCACCAGAAGCCAAGGGACGCGGCAGCCATGGCCAGCCCGGCCCCGGCCATGGCGGGGCTGCCCGCGGCCCAGGCCAGCGCCGCCGAAGCGGCCCCGAAGAACATGGCCTGCTGGGCGGCCAGGCCGTCGATGCCGTCCATGAAGTTATGCAGGTTGATGCACCAGACGCCGGCCAGCAGGAGCGGCAAGGCCCAGAGCAGGCTCGTGGTCAGCGAGGCCACGGCCACGCAGAGCAGCAAGGTAGCTGCCAGCTGAATCAGCAGCCGGGGCTTGATCGGCAAGGAACCGTGGTCGTCCAGCCAGCCGATGGCTGCTACAGCGATAACCGCCACCGAGAAAGCCGCGACCACCCCGGCACCCGGGGACACCGGAAGGATCAGCAAGGCGGCCGGCATGCCGGCCAGTGCTCCGATGACGATGCCGATGCCTCCGCCGCGCGGCGTCGGTATGGAATGCGAAC
>DATNJP010000103.1:0-5319 GCA_035603855.1 Luteibacter sp.
TGGATGAGGACTGCTCTGTGTGGGAGCCGCTTCAGCGGCGATCCTACGGAGCGCGGTGCGACAGCCAGGCCGCGACGGGTAGACCAGCGAATATCGCCTCGGCCTCCACCGGCCCACCCTCGACCCGCCCATCCACCAGCACGCCCGCCCAACGCCCTTCGGGCAGGCGCAGCGACGTCCCGGCCCAGTGAGAGCCCGCGATACCCGGCACCGGTGCGCCGCCCAGCCAGTCCGCGGTATGCCGGGCGACCGCGACCACGAGACGCTGGGTGCGCCATTCGCGGACAAACCCGAGCACGTGTCCCGCGGCTGGGCCCTCGACGGGTAACGGCCGGTAGCCGCCGCGGGAAAAGAGATCCGGATGCGCCTGACGCACGCGCAGCAGGCGCGCGATGACAGCCTGCTTGATGGCGCCGTCCTTCCAATTGGCCAGCAACTCCAGCGGGGCGAGCGCCCGCTCGAGCGACACGGCCCGCGCCAGGAAATCCACGGGACGCCGGTTATCCGGATCCACCAGGCTGAAATCCCAGTAGTCGGTGCCCTGGTATAGATCGGGCACGCCGGGCGTCGTCAGGCGCAGGACGGTCTGGGCCAGCGCATTGGCCGCACCTGGCACGGCGATGTAGTTGGCGAACGCCGCGAACTCGGCGGCCGATTCCCCGGACAGCATCGCGCGAAGGAAATCCTCGCAGGCATCCTCATAAGGTTCATTCGGCGAGGTCCAGCGCGTCCAGCGTTTCGCCTCGCGCAAAGCCTTCCTCTGCCACGCGGCGATGCGCGTGGCGAAAAGCTCCACGCCATCCTCGTCGTCGGGTTGGAGATGGTGCGGCCACGCGCCGACGAGCATCTGATACAGCATCAGTTCGTCACCCGCCGAGGGCGCCATGCGTCCTTCGGCACGCTGACGGAAGTCCGCATGCCGCGCACGCCAGCGCTCGACCGTCACGACCCAGCGTGCCGATACTTCGGAAAGCACGGCCACGCGGGCGCGCAGATCCTCGCCGCGCTTGTGATCATGCGTGGCCGTGGCCAGCAGGTTGTGTGGCAGTGTCGCGGCGCGTTCCGCGCAATGACGATGGAACTCGTCCGCCGTGATCGCCATCCGCGCCGCGTCGACACCGACCTCGTTGCGCGATAGCAGGCGGCCGTAGCGATATCCCGCCGTGTCTTCCACGGCCTTCGCGGCCACGGGCGACGTCGCCTGCTGGAACACGGCGATGGCGCGCTCGCGTGCGCGGCGCACCGGCCCCGGCGGCAGCGATCGCGGAGCGACGCCACCCAGCCATTGCGCGACAAGGTGCAACAGCTCGCTGTCCTCGAGCCGGATGGTGCGTAGCGCGCCTTCAACCGCTCGCGCGAATACCGCCTCGTCATAGGCATCCCGTCCCGCCCCGCCCGCGTAGGTGCGATAGACGGGAAAATGCACGAGCAGTTCGACCAGTACGCGGCGAATCGCGGCGAGCGACACGTCGCGGGTCGCGATGTCCGCACGCGCCGAGGCGAACAAGGCGCGCGCCGTTCGATCCAGTTCGGCCTCGAAGCTGTCGACGAGGATCTGGCGTCGCGCCCGCACCGCCTGCGTCGCGAAATCCGCGCTTTCACCGGTGAGGTTTCGCCATAGGCCGGTCAGCGGGGCTTCGCCGCGTTCGTCATGCAAGACGGCCGACACCTGGTCCATGAATTCGTAGCCGGTCGTCCCATCGGTGCGCCAGTCGGTGCGGAGGGTTTCGCCATCGGCGAGGATCTTCTCCACCACGAGATAGGCCGCATCCCGCGGCGCGCCCTCGGGACGTTGCAGGCGAAGGCGCTCGAGGCGATGCCGAAGCTGGCGGCAATAACGGCGTGGATCGGCCAGTCCGTCGACATGGTCGCAGCGCACGCCGTCGATCAGGCCTTCGGCATACAGGCGAAAAATCGTCTTGTGCGTATCCTCGAAGACGGCGGTCCGTTCAGTACGCAAGCCCGCCAGTTCATTGATATCGAAGAACCGCCGGTAGTTCACCATGTCGCTGGCGAGTTTCCAGAAGGCCAGCCGGTAATGTTGACGTTCGATCAGCGCATGCAGTGCCGCCCTTCCCGCCTCCGTCGCGGGGTCGTGCATCGCGGCGGCATCGTCGCCGAGCTTCGACGTCGACGCCGGGGACAGCGGCAGGTGATCGTCGTAGACACGCAGCATCCACGCCCCGCGTCGATGCACGAGATGCAGATCGCCGTCGAGCAACGAGGCCTCATAGCCCTTGCCAAGGATGGGCAACAACACGCGGCCCTTGAGCAACGGGTCGGGCGCCTGCCATTCGATATCGAAATAACCCGCGTAGCGGCTTTCGCGTCCATGGCGAAGAACATCCATCCACCATGCGTTCTCGACGCCCACACCCATGTGGTTCGGCACGATGTCGACGACCAGGCCCATGCCATGCGAACGCAGGCTCGCCACGAGGCGCCGCAAGGCGTCCTCGCCACCGATCTCGGGATTGACCTCGTGGCAGTCGACCACATCGTAGCCGTGCGTCGACCCCGCGCGGGCGCGCAGGATCGGCGATGCGTACAGATGGCTAACGCCCAGGTGCGCGTAGTAACCCACGACGTCGACGGCGTCGTCGAGAGTGAAGCCTGCATGGAACTGCAGGCGCGCGAGGGCGCGTGGCGCACTCACGTACGGTTCCGCGTCTGGTCGATCGTCGCGCAGACGGCATGGGCGATGGGTCCGTCGAACAGGCGCGCCGACGAGTCGGGCATGCGCCGGCGCCAGTTCGGATGGACGGCGTCGGTCGGTCCCGGCAGGTTGGGTTGTTCATGCAGGCCGAGCACGTCTTCCACGGGGAAGATCGCCAGCGGCGCGGGTGCCAGCGCCACATGTCGTGCCGCAGCCCAGACCACCGGCGAGATATCGTCCGCCGCGGGCAGCACTTCCTCGTTCCACGCCGAACCGGAGGCGAACAGCGCGCTCCACAGCAGGTGCCGTTCCTTCTCGCGCTGCGCGGCTTCATCCACCTCCGGGTTGTCCAGGCCGGTGCGCTTTCGCCATTCGATGTCGCGCCCGCTCCACCACCCGGCCACGGTGGAAACGTCGTGCGTGCTGGTCGTCGCCATGGCCCGGTCCGACCATTCCGACGGCGCGACGAAACCACCATCCGCCGCGCGCTCGAACCAGAGCACGCGGATGCCGAGGACGCCCTTGTCGGCGATCGTCTTGCGGAAGTCGCCAGGGATCGTGCCCAGGTCCTCGCCAATAATGATGGCGCGATGCAGGTGCGACTCCAGCGCGATCAGGCGCAGCATGTCGGTGAGCGGATAGCGTACGTACGCACCCTCGGTGGCACCGGCACCATGCGGCACCATCCACAGGCGTTTCAGCGAAAGGACGTGGTCGATGCGTACGCCACCCGCGTGCGCCAATGCGGCGCGCAGCATGCCGATGAAACCCTTGAATCCGGTATCGCGCAGGCCGCGCGGCGAGAACGTGGTGAGCCCCCAGTCCTGGCCGAGACGATTGAGGGCGTCGGGCGGTGCACCCACGGATAGCCCGCTGAGTACTTCCGTCTGATGTGCCCAGGCGTGGCTTCCTCCGGCATCTGCTCCGACGGCCAGGTCGGCGATCAGGCCGATCGCCATGCCCGCGTCGCGCGCGGCCTTCTGCGCGCCTTCGAGTCCCTGTGTCGCCAGCCATTGCAGCCACGCATGGAAGGACACCTCGCGCGAATGCTCGCGGGCGAAGGCGGCCACTTCGGGGCTCGCAGGGTCGTGATACGCGGCGGGCCATCCCTGCCAGCCGCCGGGACGCCCATGCGCCGTGAAGTCCGCATGCAGCGCTTCGAAGCGCGCGTGGCGTTCCAGCGGTTCGCCCTGCTCGCGACGGAAGGCCGCG
The DNA here is from genome assembly GCA_035603855.1 of Luteibacter sp. GTDB lineage: Bacteria > Pseudomonadota > Gammaproteobacteria > Xanthomonadales > Rhodanobacteraceae > Luteibacter. Next base: position 3,869 of record DATNJP010000103.1, read on the forward strand.
AAGCGGTCGGCGTGCGCGAGATCGACCGACACCCATTCGAAGACCGAGCGAAGGATTGTCATCCGTGCGCGCGCCGCGCGTGGCCAGTCGATCAGATCCAGCCACTCGAGCTCGGCCAGTTCCTGGCGCAGGTTGTGCGTGTCGATCACCGCGCGCACCGTCTGCTCGCCGCTGGTCCGTGCCGGATCGATGTACAGGCCATTGAGGAACAACCGGCTCGACGGCGCGTAGGGGCTGTAGCGCTCCGGTGCCGCCGCGAACAGCGCGTGCAGCGGGCTGATCGCCAGGGCGTCGGCGCCCTTTTCGGCTGCCGCCTTCGCGCACAGCTCCAGCGCCGTGAAGTCCCCGATGCCACCGTCGCCGGGCCGGCGAAGGCCAGACATCTGTACGGCGACGCCCCACGGACGCCGTGCACCCGCGATGTCCCCGACGCCGAAGGTACGCGCCGGCGCCACCGCCAGCGTGACCACGTCGTCGCCGAGCAGCAACGTGTAGTAACCGGGTATCGAAGGGACGTCGATGAAACGCTCTCCCGATGGAAGCTCGCCTTCACTGACACGGGTTTCGTCGTCCGCGACGATCTTCCACGAACGTCCGCGCGGCGCCGCGGGGAGTTCCACGCGCGCGCCCGCATCGGCCGTCAACAGGCGTGGCGCCGTCCTGCCGCTACGTTCTTCTTCGAGGCGACGCAGGCTGGCGTCGACATCGTCGGCGTTGTCCGCCGGCAGGCCGAGCGCCTGCAACACGGCGCGCACGGTGCGCGCGGGGGTCGATTGCGGACGATCCAGCGCATCGCGCCAATTCACGTCGATGCCGGCCTGTTCGGCCAGCAGCGCGAGGCGATCGTCGAGGGGCACATTCACGGCTCAGGACTCCAGGCAGGCAAGGGTGCGGCGTGCGGGTAGCAGGCCGCGTGAAACGGAGGCGACATCGGCGGCACCGCCGTGCAACCACGCCGCGGACGGCGAAGGTGGCCTGGCGATCGTGGCGTCGGCGTCGCCGACATTGACGAACAGCGTGAGCGTCGAGCCGCCCAGCGCCCAAGAAGCGACGAAGGCCTTCTCTCCCAGCGCTTCCGCCGCGAGGCCGCGGGCCTCGTCGATGTAGGGCGCGATATGTTTCTGGCGCAGCGCGATCAGTTCGCGCACCAGCAGGCGGCGGGCTTCGCCCATCTCGCGGTCGCGCACGGGAATGGATGCCGTGAACGTGTCATAGGCATTCGGATCGGGAATTTCCGCGCCGCCGAAACCGGCGAACGCTTCGAATTCCTTGCGTCGTCCCTCGCGCACGGCATCACGCAGGTCCTCATCGGGGAAATCCGCGAAAAACAGGAAAGGCGTGCGACTGGCCCATTCCTCGCCCATGAACAGCATCGGCACGAACGGGCTGAGCAGGAGCAAGGCCAGCGCCGCTTCCACGACCTCCGGCGCGACCAGCGCGCACAGACGCTC
>DATNJP010000104.1:0-5097 GCA_035603855.1 Luteibacter sp.
AGTGTCGCCTCCGTGGTCCGCCCGGTTGGCGGCTGGAGGTCATTCTAGGAGGACACCGACCTCCGGGTGTATTACCTGACGTTTATCTTCGGGAAATTCCGTCGGCACGCCGCTCGCGGCACCTAACCTTGGCGGTTACACTGAAGTCATTGCACGGACAAGGAAGTTCCCGACATGACTGATAACACCCCGCTCTCGTTCGATGAACTCAATCGCCGGATCGAGGCCATGCCGGACTTCGAGAACGCGCGATCCCGCGCACCCAAACGTGCGAAGGTGCTTCTCAAGGTTGCGGTTGCCTCAGGTCTGCTCGCGGTCCTGATGTACAAAATGCCACTCCCTGGCCTGATGCAACTGGTCATCGAGAGCATCCTTCTGGCTGTCGAGATTGGGGCATTCATCGCGCACCTGTGGTTCAGTCGCTCGATCAAATCGACGTTCGCCCCCATACGCGACCATGCCCATCAACTCGACCACGACATCCTGTTCCACGAAGGACTTGTCGCCTGGCTGGCGTCTCAGCCTGCTGAGGTGTTGCGCAAACACGCAGACTTCTCGAGATTCCGCCGCGAGCGTATGGATCAGAAGCTGCCGTTACTCATCGGGGGCTTCCAACTACTCGGCATCTTGCCCCTGGGCATTGCGGCATACCTCCAGGTGAGGGAGATCGTCGCCGGACGCCACATTGGCTGGCTCGAAGTCGTCGCCGGCTTGACGCTAGCCATGCTCTACGCCGCAGCATGGACATCGGCTTTGACTAAGACGCGACTGGATGCGATGGACATGTTCCTGCAGGACGCGGTGTCCCGGCAGGCAAACCTGGCCACGGGCGAGTCGCCATCGCTGGTTGAATGCCGCGGCGAAACAGTCCCGGCAGCCGTGTAGTCCTACGCCTACAGGATTTGCCGGAACGATCCGCAATATTCAGCGGGTTCCGACCAGCCCGCCGAGGGGGCAGTGCTGGTCAGGTTTGGGGGGAAAGCCATGGCAGTCCTGAAAGGCGCCCAGGGGCGTCATCCGCAGTCGCATGTCCGGAAACCGGTCCGATGAGCGCCGGATTCAAACCCGTGAGCTATCGCCACGAGGATGCGCTCAGCCGTGTCTCGTGGGATGCCTTCGAGCGTCTGATCGCCGACCACTACCGTGGCCAAGGCTTCACCGTCGAGCATGTCGGCACCGGTGGTGGTGCGAATCGGACCGATGGCGGCATCGACCTCAAGCTCTTCCGCGACCAGGAAATCATCGTGGTGCAGTGCAAGCACTGGACCTGCTGGAAGGTGCCGCATAACGACGTGCACCAGCTGATCGGCGTGATGCATACCGCCGGGGCGACGGGCGCCATCGTGGTCACCTCGGGCGAGTTCACCAATGCCGCCATCGAGGCGGCGGCGAAATTCCGCCATATCCGGCTGATCGACGGTAAAGCCGTGCGCGCCATGCTCGGTCCGGTCGCGGAACCCGCGCCACAGACGTCGCTGGTCGACATGCCTTCATGGACCTTCGAAGCCCCGCGGCCCGCGCCGCGAAAGAGGAATCACACCCCGGCCATCGCCGCGGCGGGTGCCATCCTCACGATGGCCGTTGCCCTGGTGATGCTCTACAGCTACTACATCCGCGAGATTCACCAGGCGCAGATCAACGCCCTGGGCGCCACCGTCGCGCACTCGGCTGAGGCCGTGTCGCGAACACGCTGGACGCAGGCCGCGCCGCTACCCGGCCTTACGTCGCAGAAGCCGATCAGCACGATCAACGGGCGTCCCGCCATCGTGCACGACGGTCCCATGAGCAAGTCGGATATCGCCGCTTGGGAAGCGAAGAACGCGGAATCCATGCGGATCATCGAGAAGACGACGCCGTCGCTCTAGGCGTCGTGATCACCGAGGCATCAGGGAACCACCGGCTGCGGGTTCGTCGGAAGCCGGACAGCGGGCGCCACGTCAAGCAGATCCTTGAAGTACCTCGCCTCATCGACGGGACTGCGCCCGAACAGCCGCTTGAACTCGCGGCTGAACTGCGATGCGCTTTCATAGCCGACGCGTTCGGATGCCGACGCCGCCGTGAGGCTGCCGCGGATCAGCAACAGGCGCGCCTGATGCAACCGCATGGCCTTGATGTACTGGATGGGCGACGTCGCGGTCACCGACTTGAAGTGCGCGTGGAACGTCGGGACGCTCATGTTCGCGTCGCTGGCCAGCGTGGCGACATCGAGCGGCCGCGCGTAGTCGACATGGATACGACGCAAGGCCTTGGCGATGCGCCCGAAATGCCCGCCCTGCGTCAGCGCCGCGCGCAGTCCACCGCCCTGCTCACTGATCAGCACGCGATAGGTGATCTCACGCACGATGCCCGGCGCCAGCAAGCGCGCTTCCGCAGGATCGGCAAGTACCTCCAGCAATCGCAGCGCGGCGTCGCCGAGGCGATCGTCCAGCGGCGTCGCGAACAACGTGGCGGGTCGCGCGTCCGCCTGCGGTTGCATATCGTCCACGGCGAGCGCGAGTTCGGCAGTCGCGGCGAGATCCACGCGGATCGCCACGCCGAGCATGGGCTCTTCCTCGCTCGCTTCGGTTTCAACCTGGAACGGCAACGGCACCGCCAGCGCGAGATAGTGCTGCGCGTCGTAGACGTACGACTGTCCGCCGTGGAATCCACGTTTGCGGCCCTGCGCCACGATGACGATGCTCGGCTCGTACAACGCGGGCGTGCGCACCATCGAACGATTCGAACGCACCAGGGCAACACCGTCGATCGACGACATCGTGTAGCCCTCGTTCGGCGCGAGCCGGGATATCAACGCCGCCATGCGTATGCGGCGCGATGCGGTGGAGGGGAGTTCGCTCGTCATAGGGAAGGGTCCGAAGCCATAGGAATAGGATATACCCGGCCTCGGGAATGCACCCAATCCCCGCCGCCTCATAGGAATAGGCAAGACATCAAAACGATCGGGTCTTAGCAGTAATGGCCCCGATGCCTACCATGACTCCGTGGAAAACTGACGGAGGTCCCCCTATGAAGTCGCAAGCGATAGGAATGGAAAATACCGTCGACAGGAACCCCGCCTACGATGGCGCTCCCGGAACACAGGAAACCTGCCCATGAGTCGACCTGCATCGAAGGTCATCCTCATCACGGGCGCGAGTAGCGGAATTGGTGAAGCCACGGCCCGACATCTGGTGGGCCTGGGCCACCGTGTCGTGCTCGGCGCGCGCCGCACGGAACGACTTCACGCACTAGCGGAAGAACTGCTCGGCATGGGCGCGCAGGTGGCCTATCGGACCACCGACGTGACCCGCATCGACCACATGCGCCTCCTCGTCGACTTCGCCGAGGCCGCGTTCGGCCCCGTCGACGTCCTCGTCAACAATGCGCGCCTGATGGCGCATTCGCCGCTCAACGCATTGAAGCTGGGAGAATGGAATCGCATGGTGGATGTAAACGTGCATGGCGTGCTCCACGGCATCACCGCCGTGTTGCCCGGCATGGAAGCGCGCGGCAGCGGGCACGTCATCAACGTGGTGTCCACGGGTGACGATGCGGTGTCGCCCGTCTCCGCCGTCTATAACGCCACGAAATACGCGGTGCGCGCGATTTCGGATGGGCTGCGTCGTGAGTCGAAGAACATCCGCGTCACGCTCGTATCGCCAGGCCGGGTCGAATCCGAGATGGAGAAGTCGATGTCCGACGACACGGCACGCGATGCGATGAAGGCCCTGCGCCGCGTAGCCGTTCGGCCGGCGACCGTCGCACACACCATCGCCTACGCCATCGACCAGCCCGCCGATGTCGACGTGAGCGAGCTGATCGTGCGCCCGGTTGCCTACTCGAAAACCTGACCGGGTCGGCTATCGCGCGTACGGGATTGCCTGGCCTGCCTTCAGGCAGTCGAGGTCGCGATTGATCGTGGCGACGGCGATCACCTTGCCGTCCTTGATGTAGCGCACCTCGGCGTCCCTGGCCGCCACCGAACCGATTTCCTCGATGGTGTCCCAGCCTTCGGCGTGACCGACATATCGGATGGTCACGTCGTAGTGGACGCTCCAGAAGTACGGCGCGTCGGTATATGCGTCGTCCTTGCCCAGCATGGCCGAGGCGGCGACCTGCCCCAGGCGCTCGGCGTGCACCCAGTGTTCGATGCGCACCGGCTCGCCGGTGGCGCCGGGATACCGCGCGATGTCGCCCGCGGCAAGGATATGCGGGTCCGAACTGCGCATGGCGGCGTCGACCATCACGCCACGATCGACGGTGAGGCCCGCGGCCTGGGCGAGTTGCAGGCGCGGCGTCACACCGATGCCCAGCACCACGCGGGAAGCGGCGATGGTGGTGCCGTCGTCGAGTTTCACCAACCCGTCCTCGTAAGCGGTCGCACGACGGCCAAGATGGAGCGTGACGCCGTTGGCCTCATGCAACGACTTCACCAACGCACCGATCTGCGGACCGAGCTTGCTCGCCAGCGGCACCGGCTCGGGACCAATGACGTGCACCGTCGCGCCCCGGTGACGCAGCGACGCCGCCACTTCCATCCCGATGAAACTGCTGCCGATCACGGCAACCGTTTCAGACGGATCCAGCGCCGCGATCAGCTTCTCCGCATCTTTCATCGAACGCAGTGTGTGCACATGCGGAAGATCGAAGCCCGGTGCGGACGGACGGATCGGCTCAGCACCCGTCGCGAGCAGCAGCTTCTCGTAATCGAGACGTTCGCCGGAGTCGAGCGTCACCGTGCGCGCCTTGGGATCGATCGCCGTCACCGTGGTCTTCAGGCGTACGTCGATACCGAGGTCGGCGTAGAACGCATCATCCTTCAGCGGCATCCACTCCGGCTCCGCCGTGCCGGCGAGATAATCCTTGGACACATTGGGACGGTCGTACGGCGCATCGGCATCCGCGCTGAGAAGGGTGATCTTTCCATCGAATCCCAGCTCGCGCAGGCGCTGGGCAGCGGCGAACCCCGAAGCGCCGCCACCGACGATCAGCATGCGCTGCTCACCGGGCGGGTTCGGCATTGAAGGCGTCGGCGTATCCAGCTTCTCGCGCACGAAGACCTTGCCGTCCTTCTCCTCGACCTTCCAGCACGCTACCGGCGCCAACGCAGGCGCCTTG
>DATNJP010000105.1:0-3141 GCA_035603855.1 Luteibacter sp.
GAAAGAAACGCGATCAGCAGCGGGCGCAGGGAACGGAATACGAACAGCAACAGCACGGCGATGCCCACGGAGGAGGCGATGCCGACCACGTGCGTGTCGCGCTCGGCATCCGCTCGCGCGGCCGCCGCGTAGAAAAGGGCACCCGTGCGCAAAAGGCGCGTTCCCGGATGCTTCGCCACGATGTCGCGTTCGGCGCGATCGAGCGATGCCAGGGCCTTTCGCTGAACGGCATCGTCATACGACGAGCCGCGGAGCGTGGCGATGACCAGTACGTAGCTGCCGTCGTCGCGATGCGCAGTCAGCAGATCGTCTTCCGGCACGAGGTTCGCGCGATTCCATGGCTGGCGGTCAAGCCAGTGCTGCAGCCAGCCGAAGGGATCGTCCGTGAGCTTCGCGCCGACATTGGCGCCGAAGGGCTCGTTGAGTCGCCGCTTGAGCGCGCTGCCCGCGTCGAAGCCGGGCGCGGTGATGGCTGCGCGGTCTTCCGGCGTGAGCAGATGAAAACGGAAGGGCAGGAAGGGCGTGACGAGCTGGTCGAGGTCGAACGGTGGCAATTCGGCGATGACCGACGCGAACACGGCATCGCCTCGCAGCGAAGCACCGAGTTCGCGGGCGGCCTGTTTCGCCGCCTCGTCGTCGGCGTTGGCGACAAGCAGGATCAACCGATCGCCGCTGGCCTTGGCCAGGCGGTCCACCGCGTCTTCGGCCAGCACATGACGCTCGGTGGCCGGCAGCATCGTCAGCAGGTCGGTTTGCAGGGGCGACGTGCCTCGGCCGAACAACAACCACGCGCACAACAGGCAGACGACCACCGCCGCGAACGCGAAGAGGACGGCGCGCAGCGTGGTCGACAGCGGTTTCATGGGACGCCGAGCACCTTGGCTTCAAGCAGGGTCAACGTGCCCGCGTCGCGCGTGTTGGCGAACGTGATGAGCGTACGCTCGCCGGTGGCGAGATTCACTTCGATGGATTCGAGGAAGGCATCGCCCTTGAGCGTAATGCCTGCCAGGACGCGCGCCATGCGTGCCTGGCGCGGCACGAAACGCAGGGTCCAGCGTTCAGGCGTGCCTTCCGCGGTCACGCTGAACTGGCGCATGGCTTCGTCGGACTTGCCGGCAAGCAGCGACTGCAGCATGGCCGACACCTGGCTGACGCCCCGGTTGCCGTCGCGCACGCGCTCGAGCTTGCCCTGCGCGTCGATCCGCGATGTATCGCCGGCAGTGAGTACGAGGGTGTCCTCGAAGGGATCGCGTGTGTGCCAGAGCATGCCGTGGCCGATGACGAACAGGAGTTCGCCGTGGCTGACCTGCGGCTCGGCCAGCGCGGGGTTCTCGCGGCTCTGCGTGAAATCCGCGCGGACCTGCGTGTGCCGGGCGAGGTGACCCAGGATGTCGTCCACGAGGGTAGGCGCCTGCGCCTGCGCGGCGAACGCGCAGAGCAGGGCGGCGAAAGCGATCAGACGGCGCATCGGTGGTTCCCGCGGCTGAACTTGCGAAGGAGCAGGCGCGGTGCGCGCGGCAGCATGCCGAGCAACAGTCGCGTGTGCATGGCACTGATCCGCGCGTTGTCGCGCCACATGCGGAAATGCGACAGGCCATCTTCCGGGTAGATCACCCGGGTCGGCAGGTTGCGCACCGGGACACCGCGCCAGTACAGGCGCACGGCGATCTCCGTATCGAAATCCATGCGTGCGGGAAGCGGCTTGCGTGCGATCTCGGCACGCGTTTCCGCGAGCGGATACAGGCGGTAGCCGCACATCGAATCCTGGATGTCGAAGGACAAGGTCTCGGCCCAGACGCAGGCATGCGTGATGTAGCGACCGTAAAGTCGCGCGCGCGGCACCGAATCGTCGTAGACCGGGCGGCCGCAGATCATCGCTTCGGGGGTGGTCCTGGCTTCGGCGAGGAAACGTGGCACATCGTCGGTGTCGTGCTGGCCGTCCGCGTCGATCTGCAGCACATGGCTGTGACCGGCGTCGTGCGCGGCGAGGAAGCCGGCGGTCAGGGCTGCGCCCTTGCCGCCATTCTTCGGCAGGCGGATCAGCCGCAGATCGTCGCGGCCCGCGACGAGCGCGTCGAGGATATCCCGGGTCTCCGCGTTGGAGCCGTCATCCACGATGATGACCGGCAGGCCATGGCCCGCCAGGGCATTGACCGTCGCCGCGATGGTCTTGCCGTGGTTGTAGATCGGTACGACGGCACAGGGCGCGAAGGATCGCGCCGCGTGCACGCGCGGTCCGGGCCTGCCCGCCATCGGTCCGCTCAGCGGGTGAGCAGTGACTGCACGGTCGCGACGACGTCGCCCACCGTACGCACGCTCTTGAAGTCCTCGGGCTTGATCCGGGTGCCGGTCATGTCCTGGACCTGGATGGCGAGATCGATCGCGTCGATGCTGTCGAGCTCGAGGTCCGTGAAGAGATTGGCTTCCGGCGTCACTTTGGCCGGATCGATCTCGAAGGTCTCATGAAGGACCGACCGGAGGCGAGCCAAGACGTCGTCGGAAGTGAAGGTTTCTGCTGGGATCGCGCTCATAGCTCGGTAAGTCCATTTCATCCCCGGATCGCGCCAGCCCGTACCCGCGAGGGCAAACAGGAACAGACGCCACCACCGAGGCGACGAAGGTGATCGGAATACGCTGGTTGTCTCCGCCGGCAGGCGGCATTCCCCTGACCCAAAAGCACCGTGTAGGCAACGCCTTACAAGAATGCCAGGGCCGGGAAAGTGTAACAGATCGCAATCCCGAGCAAGCCAATCCCGTTCGTTGCCCGGTCACTGTCCGGCCAGGGGGGCGTACCGTCCGCGGACAGCCCGGCGTGGACCGACACGCGAGGAAGAACCGCATGGGAATGCGGGGTGTGGAGCTTTTCAGCGGTTGGCACGGCCCTTGCCATACCTATTCTCGAAATCCTTCCTTCATCCTCCCGAGGAGCACGACCATGAAATTCGAAAACGCCATGCTGAAGACCTTCTTCGTCGCCGCCGTCCTGACTTGCCTGCTGACGCTGGGCGCGATGGTCACCTCACCGGCACAACGCGTGAGCCAGGCGAATACCATCGCGGCAGCCCGCTGATCGATGGCGGGCGGGTGCTTCATTCGCAAAAATAAAGCCGCCGGATCGCTCCGGCGGCTTTTTTTCTTGCC
>DATNJP010000106.1:0-20538 GCA_035603855.1 Luteibacter sp.
GCCGTGGCGGCCGACGCGGTGCAGGGCGTAGGCGTCTAGTTGCGTATGGTCGCCGATGTCATAGGCAACGCCGCCGCCGGCCTGGAGTTCGTTGCCGTCTTCCGCGTCGTGGATGGCGTCGGCTTCGAGGTAAGCGGTGAGGTTGTCGCCGAACTTGCGGCCGAAGGTCGGAGCCAGGGTCCAGCTGTTGCGGCCTTTCAGGTGGTCGACGTTGGCGTAGAGCGTGTTCTGATGGGTGTCGTCGGGCTTCCATTGCAGGGTCGTGCCCAGGCTGACCTGGCGGGCGCCGTTGCCGAAGTCCTCGTCGCCGTTGTCGAACGTGACCTCACCGAGCGCGGCCCAGCTGAAGTCGCCCGTTTCGCCAGAACCTGCGGGTGCCCATTTGAGCGCGACGCTGCTGTCATCGTGGCCCGTCGCGTGGCGGCGCGTGCCGTTCCCGTGTTCGTCGAGGCGGTTCCATGCCGAGCCACCGACCTGGAGTTCGAGCGGGCCGCCGACGCCGATGCGGATCAGGCTGTCAGCGGTGTACGTGCGATCGAGGTAGCCATCCTGGCGTTGGCGTTCGTAAGTCGGCAAGCCTTGCTCCAGCGCGAGGGTGCCCGCCGGGAGCACCGTCGTGGCGAAGCCTGCGCCAGGCCGGTCGAAGTCGGGTGGGTCGGCCAGGGCAACCGTTGAAACGAGGAGCAGGGCGGAAGCGGTGAGGGCGGGGCGCAGGTTCATGCGTGCATCCTTGCGGGTGTCAGGTCGAGTCCATGTGCACGAGCCTTTCGGCGGCTCCTTGTGGGAGTGCGGAGCCTCCCCCCTGTGGGAACCGCTTCAGCGGCGATGGGGGCTTGCCGAAAACTGGCCCGCTGCCGCGGGATCGCCGCTGAAGCGGCTCCCACAACAAGGTTCCCAACCGGGGTTTCCGTAGCTGTCTTTATGGCGCCTTGGCTGTGGGGAAGCTCTCGGAGAGGGTTACGGTTGCTTCGCCGGCGAAGTCTGTGGCGGAGCGGGCCAGTTTGACTACGTAGTTGCCTGGGGCCACGCGCCAGCGCTTGCCGGTGTCGTCGTAGCGGGCGAGTGCCAGCGGTTCCAGTGGGATGTCGACGCGGCGGCTTGCACCGGGCTTGAGTGCCACCTTGCTCCAGCCTGCGAGGCGGCGGGTGGCGCCACCGGGAGCGGCGACGTAGATCTGTGGTACGTCCGCGCCGGCAACCTTGCCGGTGTTCTTCACCGTGACATGGGCGACGGGATGGCCCGATGCGTCCTTGTCCACGGCGAAATCGCTATACGCGAAGCTCGTGTACGTCAGGCCGTGACCGAAGGCGAACAGCGGTTCGCGGTGCGTCTTCTCGTACCAGCGGTAGCCGACGTCGGCGCCTTCGATGTTGTAGTCGACGTTGTCCGCCGGCTTGTCCTTCGAGTAGAGCCCGGCGCCCTGGATCGACTTGCGCGGCAGTTCCGATTCATCCCTGGGCCAACTGACCGGCAGGCGGCCCGAAGGCGCGGTGACGCCGTAGAGCAGGCGGGCGATCGCCTCGCCACCGCCGGAACCCGGATACCACGCTTCCATCACCGCACCCACGTTGCCGAGCCAGGGCATCTTCACCGCGCCATTGGTCTCGAGCACGACGATGGTTTTCGGGTTGGCCTTGGCCACCGCGGCGACCAGGGCATCCTGGCCGTCCGGCAGCGAGAGGTCCGGCGCGTCGAAGGATTCCGCCGCCCATTTGGTGACGAAGACCACGGCGACATCGGCCGCGGCGGCGGCCTTGGCGGCGGCGGCCGGATCGGTACCGGGGTCGAAGCTCACCTTGCCGCCGGCCAGTTTGCCGATGAAGGTAAGCGGCGCGGAGGGGTGGTACTTGACCGGGCCGGGCCATACGACGGGCTGGAGGCCCGGCACGGGGTCGCCGTCGACGTCGGACACGGCCGAGGAACCGCCGCCCGCCAGTACGGCCTTGTCGGCGTGGCCGCCGATCACGGCGACCGACTGGCCCTTGCGTGACAAGGGCAGCAGGTTGCCTTCGTTGCGCAACAGGACGGCACCGGCTTCGAGCGTGTCGCGTGCGACGACGCGGTCGGCCTCATACGGCACCTTGCCCACCTTCATCGGCTCGTCGAGGACGCCGTGGGCGAACAGGCTGCGCAGGATGCGCTTCACCATGTCGTCGAGGCGGGCCTTGGGAAACTGGCCCGACGCGTACGCCTCGCGCAGCGGCTTGTCGAAGAACACCTGCTGGTCGAACACCTCGCCCGCCGATTCCTGGTCGAGGCCGGCAAGCGCGGCCTTGGCGGCGCTGTGCACGCCACCCCAGTCGGACATGACCCAGCCCTTGAAGCCCCATTCCTGCTTCAACACCTGGTTGAGCAACCAGTCGTGCTCGCCGGCGTAGGTGCCGTTGACGCGGTTGTAGGACGACATCACGGAGCCCGGATCGCCCTTGGCGATGGCGAGTTCGAAGGCGAGCAGGTCGGATTCGCGCAGGGCCACCGGATCGATGTCCGAGCTCAGCGTATTGCGGCCGGATTCCAGGTCGTTGATGGCGAAGTGCTTCACCGTGGCGACGACCTTGCGCTCCTGGATGCCCTTCACGGCGGCGCCCGCCATCGTGCCGGCGAGCACCGGGTCTTCGCCGGCGTATTCGAAGTTGCGTCCGTTGCGCGGATCGCGGACCAGGTTCACCCCACCCGCGAGAATCACCCCATAGCCCTTGCCGCGTGCTTCGCCGCCGATCATGCGACCGCCCGCATGGGCCACGGCCGGATCGAAGCTGGCCGCCGTCGCGAGGCCCGCGGGCAACGAGATGGCGCCAAGACCATCGTTACCGGCGCGCGTGACGCCGAGGCCGGCGTCGGTCTCGTTCAGGGCGGGCAGGCCCAGGCGTGGGATGGCGGGTACGTAGCCCGCGCCGCCCAGTGCTTCGGCGGGTGCCGGGCCCTTCTCGCTCTTCATGCCGAAGTCCGACCGGATCAGCCGGAATTTCTCATCGTCGGTCATGGCCGCGACGATCAGCTCGGCGCGACGGTCCGGCGACAGCGAACGGTCCATCCACGGATGTTCCGCGGCCGGCGCGGCGTGGGCTGCGCCGGCGAGACCGGTGGCGAGGGCGATGGCGAGGGTGGTGCGGCGTGCGATATCGGCCATGGTCACGATGCGATCCGGGGGAAACCGCTACCTTCGCCAAGTAACGTTTTTATCGCAACCCGCGAGACGGCACCGAGGTACCCTCGGGTTGCCATCCGGACCATCCGGCCCCACTTAAGTGATTCAATGAATTCACAAAAGTCGATGCCACTCGCCGCCTTTCATCCCGCCGTCGCGACCTGGTTCGCGAACACCTTTCCCGAGCCGACCGCCGCGCAGGTCGCCGCGTGGCCGGCGATCCGTTCCGGGCGGCACACGCTGGTCGCCGCGCCCACGGGTTCGGGCAAGACGCTGACGGCGTTTCTCTCCGCCATCGACATGCTCGTGCGCGAAGGGATCGAACAAGGCGGCTTGCGCGATCGCACCACGATCCTCTACGTATCGCCGCTGAAAGCGCTGTCGAACGATATCCGCATCAACCTCGAGGCACCGCTGGCCGGTATTCGCGAAGAACTGCGCAAGCAGGGTTTGCCGGACCTCGAGATCCGCAGCGCCGTGCGTACCGGCGATACGCCCGCGTCCGATCGCGAGCGGATGAAGAAGCGGCCGCCGCATATCCTCGTGACGACGCCGGAATCGCTCTACGTGCTGCTCGGCTCGGATTCCGGCCGCGCGATGCTGCGCGATATCCGCGAAGTCATCGTCGACGAAATCCACGCCGTGGCGGCCAGCAAGCGTGGTGGCCATCTCGCCATCTCGCTGGAACGCCTCGAGTCCGTCGCCCAGCGGCGGATCACGCGTATCGGGCTATCGGCCACGCAGAAGCCGATCGAGAAAGTCGCGGCGTTCCTCACCGGCAGCGAACGCGAAGACTGTGCCATCGTCGACATCGGGCATACGCGCCAGCGCGACCTCGCGCTCGAGGTACCGCCGGTGCCGCTCGAAGCGGTGATGTCGAACGACATGTGGGAACTGGTCTACAACCGGCTCGCCAACCTCATCGAGCAGCACCGCACCACGCTGGTCTTCGTCAATACGCGACGCATGGCCGAACGCGTATCGCGACACCTGTCCGAGCGCCTCGGCAAGGAAGTGGTCACCGCGCACCATGGCAGTCTTTCGCGCGAGCAGCGTCTCGACGCGGAGCAGCGCCTGAAGCGCGGCGAACTTCGCGCCCTGGTGGCCACTGCGTCGCTGGAGCTCGGCATCGACATCGGCGATGTCGATCTCGTTTGCCAGATCGCCTCCCCACGCTCCATCGCGGCCTTCCTGCAGCGTGCCGGGCGCGCGGGACACGCCGTGGGCGGCACGCCGAAGGCGCGCCTGTTCCCCACGTCGCGCGACGATCTCGTGGAGTGCGCGGCGCTGCTCGATTGCGTGCGGCGCGGCGAACTCGACGCGCTCGTGCTGCCGCACGAACCGCTCGACGTGCTGGCGCAGCAGATCGTGGCTGAGGTGGCCTGCCAGGAATGGGACGAGGACGCGCTGTTCGATCTTGTCCGTCGCGCGTATCCGTTCCGTGACCTCGCGCGCGAGACCTTCGACGAGACCGTGCGCATGCTCGCCGAAGGCTTCACCACGCGCGTGGGTCCGCGTGGCTCGTATATCCACCGCGATGCCGTGAACAAGCGCCTGCGTGAGCGGCGCGGCGCGCGGCTCACCGCGGTGACCTCCGGCGGCACGATTCCCGATACCGGTGACTACAACGTCTTGCTGGAACCGCAGGCGACCATCGTCGGCACGGTGAACGAAGACTTCGCCATCGAAAGCCTCGCCGGCGATGTCTTCCAGCTGGGCAATCATTCGTATCGCATCCTGCGCGTCGAGATGGGCCGGCTTCGTGTCGAGGACGCGCAAGGCGCGCCGCCGAACATTCCGTTCTGGCTGGGCGAAGCGCCCGGGCGCACGGACGAGCTGTCCACCGGCGTGGCGCGGTTGCGTACCGATATCGCGAAAGCGTTCGACGGGGGTGGCCGCGAGGCCGCCAAGGCATATCTCGTCGGCGAACTGTCGATGACGACATCGGCCGCGGAACAGATCGTGGACTACCTGTTCCGCGCACGTGCGGCGCTAGGCGCATTGCCGACGAAGGACACGCTCGTGATGGAGCGTTTCTTCGACGAGTCGGGCGGTACCCAGCTCATCATCCACACGCCCTTCGGCAGCCGGATCAACCGGGCGTGGGGCCTTGCCCTGCGCAAGCGCTTCTGTCGCAAGTTCAACTTCGAACTGCAGGCGGCCGCGACCGAAGACGCGATCATCCTGTCGCTGTCGACCAGCCACAGTTTCCCGCTGGAAGAAGTGGCGCGTTACCTGCATTCGAATTCCGCCGAGCACGTGCTGATCCAGGCGCTTCTCGACGCGCCGCTGTTCGGCGTGCGCTGGCGCTGGAACGCGACGACGGCGCTGGCGCTGCCACGCTTCAGCGGCGGAAAGAAGGTCGCCCCACAATTGCAGCGCATGAAGAGCGAAGACCTGCTCGCCACCGTGTTCCCGGATCAGGTCGCGTGCGCCGAGAATCTCGTCGGCGAGCGCGAAGTGCCCGACCATCCGCTGGTGAAGCAGACCCTCGAAGACTGCCTGCACGAAGCCATGGACAGCGAGGGCCTGCTTTCCATCCTGCGTGGACTCGAATCCGGTGCGATCACGATGATCGCGCGCGACCTGGCCACGCCCTCGCCGCTCGCCGCGGAAGTGCTCAGCGCGGCGCCGTACGCCTTCCTCGACGACGCACCGCTGGAAGAGCGTCGAACGCAGGCGGTGCAGTCACGCCGCTGGAACGATGCCGAAAGCCCCGACGACCTCGGTCGCCTCGATATCGATGCAATCGCGTCGGTGCGCGAGGAGGCCTGGCCGGAGGCGCGCAGCGCGGATGAAATGCACGAGGCATTGGTGCAACTCGGCGCGATCACCCGGGACGACCTCCGCGACAACCCCGGCTGGACGAAGCTGCTGACTGCGCTGGCGAACGATGCCCGCGCGACGCGGCTGGATGGCGATGGCGTATCACTCTGGGTAGCCGCCGAACGTCTGCCCGCGTGGCGGGCCATTCATCCTGGCGCCACGATGACGCCAGCGATAGCCGCGCCTGCCGAGTTCGAAGCGCAGGCGTGGACGCCCGAGTCGGCGCTGGTGGACATCGTGCGCGGTCGTCTCGGTGGTCTCGGTCCTGTCCCCGCGGCATCTCTGGCGACATCGCTGGGTGTCGCGCTGGCCGATGTCGAACTGGCGCTGACCTCGCTGGAGAGCGAGGGCTACGTGATGCGTGGCCCGTTCACGCCGGGCACCACCGAGGTGGAATGGTGCGAACGCCATCTGCTGGCTCGCATCCATCGCTACACGATCGGCCGCCTGCGTCGCGAGATCGAGCCGGTTGCACCACGCGACTTCCTCCGGTTCCTGCTCGACTGGCAGCACGTGACGCGCGCCACGCAGGTCGCGGGGCCCGATGCCCTGGCCGGAGTGGTTGGCCAGCTCGAAGGCTTCGAGGCGGCAGCGGGCGCGTGGGAGTCGGAACTGTTGCCGGCGCGCGTCGGCGACTACAGCATCGGCTGGCTCGATGATCTTTGCCGCGCGGGCCGCGTGGTCTGGAGCCGCCTGCGCCTCGGCACGGGCAGTGGCGGACCGGTGCGCTCGACGCCGATCGTCTTGCTGCCGCGACGCCAGCTGGCGGTGTGGTCGGCGGCGGCACCCGCCGCGAACGACGAGGTGCCCTTGTCGTCGCGCGCGCAGGCCGTGGCCGATGTGCTGCGCGATGAAGGCGCGTTGTTCTTCGACGAGCTCGCTTCCACCACGCGCCTGTTGCGTACCGAGCTGGAAGACGCACTGGGCGAACTGGTCGCCGCGGGCCGCGCCACGGCCGACAGCTTCGCCGGCCTTCGCGCGCTGCTGCTGCCCGCGTCCAAGCGCAATGGTAGCCGGCACCGCCGCACGCGGCGTCACATGTTGAGCGGCATCGAGGATGCCGGTCGCTGGGCGCTGGCACGGCGCCCCAACGAACAACGCAACGATGCCGATGGCCTCGAGCACATCGCCCGCACCCTGCTGCGCCGCTACGGCGTGGTGAGCTGGCGCATCCTCGAGCGCGAAGCGGCGTGGCTGCCCACATGGCGCGAACTGCGCCGCGTGTACCACCGCCTGGAAGCCCGCGGTGAAATTCGCGGCGGGCGCTTCGTCGATGGACTGGTCGGCGAGCAGTTCGCACTACCCGAGGCGCTGGTCGCGCTACGCCAGATCCGTCACCGGGCCCATGACGGGGAGATCGTCTGCATCGCCGGCACCGACCCGCTGAACCTGATCGGCACAATCGTCGCAGGCAGCAAGATACCGGCGACGATCGGCAATCGCATCGCGATCCGCGACGGCATCCCGCTCGCCGCCATGATCGCAGGCAAATTCGTCACGCTGACCCCACTGGAAGGCGACGACGAACGCGACTCACGCAGCGCACTACAACGCCACGCAACATTCCAGACCACCCTGCCAGCATAGACCCCTCCGTCGAGCCGACCGAGCCCGCTGGACCTTCAGAGTCTTTGCAGAGTCTTTGTGTGGGAGCCGCTTCAGCGGCGATTCCTTCGACTCCCAACACCCCTCAACGCAACTGAACATCCCCCAGCACCCACATCTTCGGCCCCGGCTTCCCCGTCACGACAAAGCACAAGTCATGAGTCCCCTCACGCTTCGGCAGCACGCCGTCCAGCGTGGCGCGGCCATCATTCGCCTTGCCCAGCGAGATGCTGGTGAGCTTCGGACCATCGCAGGTGTCCTGGTGCACTTCCAGCTCGCCGGCGGCCGAACGTGCCATGCGTGACACGATGCCCTTGGCATCCTTCCACAGCGCGTAGTTGTAAGGCAGGCGGTCCACCGTCACCGCGACACCGTAGCGGCCGTCGAGCTTCACGCCCTTCCAGACCCAGCAGGTGTCCATGATGTCCACCTTATAGACCGGACGCTGGCCGTTCACCGCATTGGGCGATTCCAGGCGGAGCACGAGCTTGTCACTGCACGTGTCCAGCTCGTCGCTGCTCCGATGCAACAGGGACTTGGCGTCGATCGCGCGATCGCGCGGACCGGCCAGGCCGAAGCCCCCGGCGAACGCATTGGCGCGAACCGTCGCGGGCAACGCGACATCGAACGGACCGCTATAGGCGGTCGATTGCGCCGTGGGTGCCGAGCCATCGGTGGTGTAGCGCAGCGTGCCGTAGCCCGTCTGGTTCGACAGCGTGACCTTCGCCTTGCCGTCGTCGGATGCCTCCGTCGCGATCGCCACGGCATAGGCCGCATCCGACGGCACGATGCCCGCGGCGCGGTAGCGCGCCATCTGCACGGGAAGGCGTGCGATGAAGCTGTTCCAGTCCGATTTCGGCGACCACGTGCGCTCGGCCAGAGCCGCCACGCGCGGGAAGATCGCATGCTGGGTGCGGTACCAGTTCGGCAGGTACTCACTGAATACGGTGACCTGCGCGCCAAGCACATGGCTGGCCTTGTCGGCGCTGATCTCATCCGGCACGAGGTCGAAGTCGTAGATCGTCTTCAGCGTCTGTCCCGACGGACGGCCCGGCTGTTCGTCCGGCAACGTGGACTGCAACTGGTCGAGGTATAGCGTCGGCGACGGGGCGAGCACGACGTCGTGGCCCGCGTTGGCCGCCTTGACCGCGCCCTTGGTACCGCGCCACGACATGACCGTGGCACTGGCCGGCACCTTGCCGTCGAGAATCTCGTCCCAGCCGATGAGGCGGCGGTTGTGCTTCTCGAGGTAGTCGCCGATGCGGGCGACGAACCATCCCTGCATCTGTTCCTCATCGGTGATGCCCAGCGACTTCATCTTCGCCTGCACCGTCTTCGAGCGTTCCCACTCGTCCTTCGCCGCTTCGTCGCCACCCACGTGGATATACGTGGACGGGAAGATCGCCATGACTTCGTCCAGTACGTCCTGGAGGAAGACGAAGGTGCCGTCGTCGACGTTGTACAGCGCGGTATTCACACCCCAATCGGCGGAGACGGCGAGTTTCTTGCCGGCACCGATCTTCGGATACGAGGCCACGGCCGCCTGCGCATGGCCGGGCATCTCGATCTCGGGCACCACGGTGATGTGCCGCTCGGCCGCATAGGCGACGATCTGCTTCGCTTCGTCCTGCGTATAGAACCCGCAATAAGGCTTGTCGGCATCGCCGGTCAGCGCGATGTCCGGGCCGACCGGCTTGCGGCAGGCACCCGTCTCGGTGAGTTTCGGATACTTCTCGATCTGCAGGCGCCAACCCTGGTCATCGGTGAGATGCCAGTGAAAGGTGTTGAGCTTGTGCATCGCCATCTGGTCGAGCAGGTGCTCGATCTCGTTCACCGACTGGAAGTGGCGGCTGGAATCGAGCATCAGGCCGCGCCACTCAAAGTGCGGCGCGTCGACGATATGCACGCCCGGCACGCCATTCTGCGACGCCGGGTCGGTCAGCAGCTGCCAGTACGTCACGGCGCCATAGAAGAGACCGGTTTCATCGTTGGCGGCGATGCGCACGCCGTTGCCGTCGACATCGAGTGTGTAAGCCTCGCGGCCCTTGATGGTCGACACGGTGGCGAGGCCGATGCCGCCGTTCTTCGGCTTGCCTTCGATGATGGCGGGCGCGACGCCACGAGCCTGGCGGATCCAGCCCTGCAGCTGCGTCGCGACACGCCTGGCCTGCATGTCGCCCGGTGCGACGGCGATGGTCGTCAGCGCGTCGACGTTGTAATGGCCCGGTGCCCGCTGCAGTTGCGCGGGCATCGGAATAAGGGAGAGCGGAGTGGTATCGACGGGCGCGGCGTCATGCCTCGGTTGCTGGCCGGCGCAGGCACTGAGGCCGGCGGCCATGGCGATGAGGAAGAATCGGCGCATCGAGGGCTCCTGTCGTGTTGGGCAGTCGTTCGATTGTGGCGGCTAATTGTGACCCTGCCTACCTCCCCAAAAAAAACGGGCCCGATGAAGGCTCGTCGGGCCCGAGGGGAATGGATCTTCGAGGGGTGCGTTTGCGGCCATCCATGGCCGCGTGTCCATGACGCGTTATCTCAGAGGTCGAAATGCACGGAGGCCATGTAGCGGCGACCCGTGGTGTACTTGGCAACCGGCATCGAGGTGACGGTGAGGTACTGCTTGTACTTCTCGTTGGTCAGGTTCATGCCCGCGAGGGTGAACGAGACCTGCTGGTTGAGCTTCCAGCCCAACGTGGCACCGAGGTCGCCGTAATCGGCCGTGGTGGCCGGCGGCGCACCGGCGATGTAGCCGCCGGCGAGGTACTTGCTGCGCCAGTTGTACGTGACGCGGGCGCTGAAGGGACCCATTTCGTAGTACGGGCTGACCGAGTAGGCGTTCTTCGAGTTGTACGGCAGCGCGCCGCCGGAATCGAGCGTGCCCTTGGCGTACGTGTAGCTCGCGGTCACACCGAAGCCGGTATCCCAGAAGGCCTGCTGGTAGCTCAGGCTGCCGCCGCGGACCTTGCCCGAGCCCGTGTTGCGCGGCCGGCTGATGCTGTACTGGCAGAAGCCATCCGGCGTGCAGAGACCCTGGGCAACCTGACGCGCAAACGTCGCGGGATCGTTGACGAGGCCCGAGTTGAACAGCGTCTCATTGGCCGAGTCGACGACGGTGTAGTTGTCGATCTGCTTATAGAAACCAGTCAGTGCCAGGTACGACTGCGGGGCGAAATACCATTCGCCGGACAGCGAGTAGTTCTTCGACTTGTAGTCCTTCAGGTCCGGGTTACCGCCCGAGCCGGTCAGCACCGAGTCGTTGAGGAACAGGTTGTTCACCTGCATGTTGTACGGCGGACGCGCGATGACCTTGGCAGCCGCGAGTCGCAGCACGACGTCTTCGGCAAGATCGTAGGCGACGTTCAGGCTGGGCAGCCAGTTCTTCGACGTGCGCGACGACGTCTGCAGCGAGCCCGCGGGCGGCGGCAGGGTGGGCGTCCCGCTGTAGTTGAAGCCGGTGCCGTCGGTCTTGGTGTTGACGTAACGGATACCGACGTTGCCGTGGAAACCACCGCCGGCGAAGTTACCCTGGACGTAGGCGGCGTTGGTCTTCTCGAGCAGGTCGTACGAACCGTTGAGGTACGTGCCCGGGTCTTCGTTGCCCTGGTTGGTGTTGCGCACCCACGCGTACTGGGCGTCGCGATCCGGCATGACGTGGCTGGACGATCCGTCGAGCGCATTGAAATCGCCGAGGGTGTCCGTGTAGCCGCCGAAGCCGAGCGCCGCCAGGTTGGTCGGCGCATTGCCGCCGTAGACATGCGCGCGCATGCCTTCCTGATGACGGTTCCAGCGATAGCCGACGGCGACTTCGTTGAAGAACGAATCGAAGTACTTGGAGAAGTCGAGCTGTGCGTACTTGTCGCGCGACTCGGCGGAATAGCTGCCGTAGTTACCCGGCCAGCCGCCGAGGCCGTCGACATCGCCCATGTGCCAGTTCGCCGGATCGCGCGCGGCGGCCGGGCTGTCGAAGTTGAAGCCCTTGTTGATGTCCCAGGTGTAACCGCCGGCGTAAACCGGCTCCATCACGGCCTGCGAGATGTTGTTGTTCTTCGCATCGCTGTAGCCGGCCGCACCACCCAGCTTCCAGCCGTCGCCACGGTATTCCGTCTTGAAGTCGAAGGCGACCGTGCGGACCACGGACTTGCGGATGTTGCTGTCGAAGGTGCCCTGCGCGATCGCCGGGCAACCGACCGAGTCGTTGCCGCAGACATGACCGCCGGTGACGACGCCGTTCGGACCCTGCGTGAAGCTGGTGACGTTGCCCGGCGTGGCGCCCGTGAACGGATACAACGACTGGTTCCAGTTGTCGAAGTTCTCGCGCACGAACAGGTTGTTGATGTCGATGTCCCAGTTGCTCGTCGGGTGAATCTGGAAGCCCAACGTGGCGGTGTCGCGCTTGCGCTTCTGCTGGAACCACGCCGAGTTCACTTCATCGGGAACCTTCGCGTTCGGGTCGAGCGTACCGTTGGCGATACCCGCCGCGACGGCCGGGCTGTCGGCCCACTTGGACACGGGGCTGTAGCTGAAGATCTCGAAGCCCTGGCGGTCGATCTTTTCCTCGAAGTGCTGGATCGAGGCGATGACGCCGAAGATGTTGTTCGCATCCTTCCAGCTATACAGCGCCGAGCCGTTCGGGCGCGTGCCCGGCGTCGCCTGGTCGTTGTAGTTCAGGCCGAACGATCCACGGATCGTGTTCGCCGGCAGGTCCAGTGGCTCGAGCGTGTGCAGCAGGATGGTGCCGCCCAGGCTGCCTTCCGGAAGGCGCGCTTCGGGCGACTTGTAGACTTCCAGGCGGCCGACGATTTCCGGCGCGAGCATGGTGAAGTCGAAGCCGCGATTCGGCTGCGCACCGTACTGCCACGGCGTCTGCGAGATCGGCTGGCCGTTGAGGAAGGTGAGGTTGAGGCTGGGATCGGTACCGTCGATCGATACACGGTCACCCTGGCCGAACGCGCGGTCGATCGTGACGCCCGGAATCTGCGTCATCGCTTCGGCGACGTTGGTGTTCGGGAACTTGCCGATGTCCTCGGCCGTGACGGCTTCGACGATGGCGTCGGCATTGCGCTTGGTGTCCAGCGACTTCTCGAGGCTGGCACGGATACCGGTGACGGTGATCCCCTCGAGTTCGGCGGCCTTCGCGGCGTCGGCCTTTTGCTGGGCGGTCAGCGGTTTCGCCGGTGCCGGCGCCGCGTCCTGCGCGGAGGCGATTCCGGTGAAACAACACAATCCGGCGATGATGCTCGCCGTGAGCAGGTTTCTACGATGCGACATGGTGTCCTCCCCTCAGAGGATGTAGCGCCGACGGGTTTCGCGACCGCGCCGTGCTTTCGTTGCTATCGAAGGGCCTTTCGGCCCGGTTTTTGAACTAAGCCTGCGTTCCTTTCCCGCTCTTCAATGAGCGGTCGAACCGTGCAGGTAGAGACCGGCGGCACCGATCACACCCAACTGTCCGTGGTCCATCAGACGTACCGGCACTTGCTGGAGAAAGGCGCGCATAACGCCCTTGTTGAAGAACCTGGTGGCAAAGCTGCTGGCAAGTAGGTGGTCGCGTACCTGCGGCAGGATCCCGCCGGCGAGATACACGCCACCGCGGGCGCCGTAGAGCATGGCGAGGTCGCCGACGAAACTGCCGAGCAAGCCGCAGAACACATCGAGTGCCTCCCTCGCGGCAGCATCGCTGCCATCGAGGGCGGCGCCGGTGACGGCGGCGGGATCGTTCAGTGTCGCGGCCGTGCCGCGCAGCGTTGAAATGGCTTGATAGAGATTGACAAGACCCGGACCCGACAGGGCGGTCTCATAGGAAACATAGTCGCGATTGCGGGCGAGCTCGCCCAGGATCGCCACTTCGCGCTCGTTGCCCGGCGCGAGTGAAATCTGTCCCGCTTCGGTCGGCAGCACGGTCGCGTGCGGCTTGCCGGGCAGGAGCACCGCGGAACCCAGCCCCGTACCCGGGCCCATCACGAGGATGGGACCCTCGACCGGCTCGGCCGCGGTTTCGATGATGGGAGTGGTCTCGTGACTCTGCAGGAACTGACAGGCGTAGGCGACGGCTTCGAAGTCGTTGACGACGGCCAGGCCAGTAAGCCCCAGGCTTTCGCGGATATCGCCGATGGACACGGGCCAGGGCAGGTTCTCGTTGACGATCGCGTCGCCCAACACATAACCGGCGCTGGCCACGGCGCAATGCTCGATGGCCACATGGCCGTCCAGGTGGCCGACGAAATCCTGCAGGACCGCGGTCAGGCTCGGCCAGTCGGCGCAGGCATACCGTTCGTAGCGAAGCACGTCGATCGACGAGGTTTCGTCGGCGCGGCGGACCAGGCCGATACGGGCATGCGTTCCGCCCACGTCGGCGGCGATGAACGCCCCGCTACGCGATGCACGCACGATATCCCGCTGTTTGGCCGACTCGCCCACGCGCTTCCCCCGGTCACCACTGCCCCGTCGTCATATGAAACTTTCATGACGCCCCTTGTTGGCGCCGAGTCTGTGAGGCCAATGACAACGTTGTCAACAGGACAGATGGCTAGGACAAGCGCCATTCCATAACGCGCTGCAACAGGAAACGTTTGCGTGAAAACGCTACCCTGCGGTGATACCCGCGTCATGCAGGCCTCCGTGCGGGTCCGGCGTGACGGATCAGTGGCTTGACGCGGCGCGACATCGAAAGTCATCGACCCTGCCGCAGGTCATGCACCGGCGTGCCGTGGCGATTGACAACGTTACGCACACGAGTCAATAAAGAGACAAAATCGGGCGTGTCCGGCGACCTCGCCGTTCCGGATGCCGACTACAACAGAGGGGAAACACCCATGTCGTCCACCGCGGCCGCCGTCGAGACGCGCCACTCCAGCCTGGTCCCGATGATCATCATCGGTGTCCTGTTCTTCATCTTCGGCTTCGTGACCTGGCTCAACGGGCCGCTGATCACGTTCGTCAAACTCGCCTTCAACCTCGACGACGTCAACGCCTTCCTGGTGCCGATGGCGTTCTACCTGTCGTACTTCTTCCTCGCCCTGCCCTCGTCTTTCATCCTGAAAAAGACGGGCATGAAGAAGGGCATGGGCCTCGGACTCTTCGTCATGGCGATCGGTGCGGTGATGTTCGGGCAGTTCGTCACGATGCGCGTGTATCCCGGCGCACTGACCGGCCTGTTCGTCATCGGTGCGGGCCTCTCGCTGCTGCAGACCGCGTCGAACCCGTACATCTCGATCCTCGGCCCGATCGAAAGCGGCGCGCAGCGCATCGCCTTCATGGGCATCTGCAACAAGCTGGCCGGTGCCGCCGCCCCGTTCGTCTTCAGCGCCGTGGTCCTCAGCAACATCGCGACCTTCGACAAGCAGATCGCCGCCGCAGGCTCACCGGCCGAGAAGGACGCCCTGCTCGCCGCCTTCGCCTCCAAGGTGCACATGCCGTACATGGTGATGGCCGGCCTGCTGGTGGTCCTGGCGATCTGGGTCGTGCGTTCGTCGCTCCCCGAGATCAAGCCGTCCAGCGACAACTCCGAGCGCGCCATCGGCCACGCCAAGGGCAGCATCTTCAGCTTCCCGCACCTGTGGCTCGGCGTGCTCTGCCTGTTCGTCTACGTGGGTGTGGAAGTGATGGCCGGCGACGCTATCGGTACCTACGGCCAAGGCTTCGGCATGAGCCCCGCCGACACCACGCACTTCACCTCGTACACCCTGATCGCCATGCTCGTGGGCTACATCGCCGGCTTGCTGCTGATCCCGAAGTTCGTCTCGCAGCAGCGCTACCTGGCGTTCTCCGCGATCCTCGGCGTGGCCTTCTCGATCGGCACCTATGTCACCACCGGCTATGTTTCGGTGGGCTTCGTCGCCGCCCTCGGCTTCGCCAACGCGATGATGTGGCCGGCGATCTTCCCGCTGGCGATCAAGGGCCTGGGTGCCCTCACCGAGTTCGGTTCGGCCTTCCTCATCATGGGCATCGCCGGCGGCGCCATCATTCCGGTGGCCTTCGCGCACCTGAAACAGCACTACGACTTCCAGGCCGTGTTCCTCTGCCTGATGGTCCCCTGCTACCTGTACATCCTGTATTACGGCGCGGCAGGCCACCGGGTCGGCCAACACGTCAAGGACTGACGTTCCGCCTTCGCTAAGTAACGGCCATCCGCTAGGATGGCCGTCTTGCATTTGAGGGTCGTAGATTGCGTAGCCCTACCATCAAGGACGTTGCCGAGCGGGCAGGCGTGTCGCTCAAGACCGTCTCCCGTGTCATCAACCACGAACCGTCGGTCCATGCGCGCACCCGCGACAAGGTGCAGCGTGCCATCGAGGCGTTGGATTACCAGCCCGACCAGGCTGCGCGCAGCCTGCGCAGTTCCCGCACGTATGCGTTGGGGCTGGTCTATGACAACCCCAACGCGCACTACGTGATCGCCATGCAGAACGGCGTGCTCTCGGTCTGCCGAGAGCGCGGCTTCGGTCTGCAGATCCATCCCTGCGATTCGTCGGCGGCGAAGCTGGCCGACCAGCTGGGCGACCTGGTCCGGCGCAACCGTCTGGCCGGTCTCGTGCTCTGCCCGCCCATGTCGGAACAGCCGCGCCTGCTGGCCGCGCTGACCGATCAGAAAGTGCCCTTCGTGCGCATCATCTCGGCGCGGCAGGACCCGAAGGACGGCTGGCCCTGTGTGTTCGTTGACGACCGCGACGCGGCCTATGCGATCACGGAACACCTCATCCAGCTGGGCCACCATCGCATCGGCTTCCTCTGGGGTGGCAAGGGACATCGTTCCAGCCCCGAGCGCTACCAGGGTTATGAAGACGCCCTGCGCGAATACGGCATCGCCGTGGACCGCAAGCTCGTGGTCGAGGGCGACTATTCCTTCGACGACGGATTCCGCGGCGCACGCAAGCTGCTGGCCCTGAAGGAACCGCCGACGGCGATCTTCGGCTCGAACGACGAGATCGCGGCCGGCGTGCTCGCCGCCGCACGCTCGGGTGGCGTGGATGTGCCCTGGGAACTCTCCATCGCCGGCTTCGAGGACAGCCCGTTCTCCAAGCAGTCGTGGCCGGCACTGACCACCGCACGGCAGAACACCGAGGAAATCGGTCGCCACGCGGCGCAGCGCCTGATCGCTGAAATCGAGCGCGAAGACGCCGATCCGATGATCGAGAACGAGGGCTTCAGCCCCGACCTCGTCGTGCGGGGATCCACGGCGCCGCGACGATTGTAAGCCGCGCGTCCCAGGCCTCGCTGACGGAGGCCTGCGACGCGACGATCAGGCGGTGGTCATCACCGCGATGGCGCCGATGGCGAGCGCGACGCCCAGCCAGTTGACGGCCGCGAGGCGCTCCCGAAATCCAAACGCGCCCACCAGGGCGCCCAGCACCACCACGCCCACGTTCATCGAGGCGAAGACCAGCGACGGATCCTTCGGCAAGGCCTGGTGGCCCCATACGTAGAACAGGATGTTGGCGAAGTTGGCGATGCCCAGCAGCACGCCGAAGCCGAGGCTTCGCGCCGTCACCGGTGCCTTGCGCATGGCTGCGCGAACCAGCACGGCGATCCAGCACAGCACCATGGCGATCATGAACGATGCCAGCAGTGCGCTCGCGAACGGCGCGCCTGCCTGCGCTACCAGCTTGAAGCAGATATCGATCGCACCGAAGCCCGCGAACACCGCCAACGGCGCGATCCAGCCACCGCTTTCCACGCTGCCGCGTTCCTTGCGCCAGAGCACGCAAAGCACGGCCGCCAACGCCAGCGCGATGCCCAGCGTCTTGGTGCCCGTGAGCGTGTCGCCGAGGAAAGCGAACGCGGCGATGAGCGAGAGGAACAGTGACAGGCGCTGCGCCACGTCGGTACGCACGATACCCACGCTGCGCACCGAGCGCGCGAGCATCACGAAGATCGCGGGCAACAACACGCCGAGCAGCAGCAACGGCGCATACGTGGCCTTCGCGGCGATGGCGGCCTGGGGCGTCGCCTTCAACAACCAGGCGGCCAGCACCGCGGCAACTATGTAGTTCGTCGCCACCGCCTGCACGATATCGACGTTGGCGCGGCGAGCCAGCTTCAACAGGACCGAAACGGCCACGCTGAAAACAACCGCGAGGAGAATGTAGATCATGGCACTCGGTTCAACAGGACGGATGCGAAGGATCGCACGCCAGCACCGATCCGCCGACGCCACCCATGCGGGAGCCACCTCCCCGACAACTGTGGGAGCCGCTTCAGCGGCGATGTGGGAGCCACCTCACCGACGACTGTGGGAGCCGCTTCAGCGGCGATCCCGCGGCAGCGGGCCAGGATGCGGCTAGCACCCATCGCCGCTGAAGCGGCTCCCACACAGAGCTCGGGCTTTGCTGCTCTGAGCCCTGGGGCTTTGCTGCTCTGAGCCCTGGGGCTTTTGCTGCTCTGAGCCCTAGGCCCTGCTGCTTTATGCCCTGCGAGCCAGCTGCGCCGCTTCGCGGGCCAGGGCTTCGATGCCTGCCCAGTCGGACGCGGCCAGCTTGTCCGCGGGCGTGAGCCAGGAACCGCCCACGCACATGACGTTCGACAGCGCGAGGAACTCCGGCGCGTTGGCCAGGCTGATACCGCCGGTGGGGCAGAAACGGATCTGCGGCAGCGGGCTGGCCCAGGCGCCGATCAGCTTTGCACCGCCCGCGGGAACCGCCGGGAAGAATTTCTGGAAGCGATAGCCGCGCTCGAGCAGTTCCATCGCTTCGCTCGAGGTGGCCGCGCCCGGAAGCAACGGCAGTTCGTGGTCGTCGGCGGCATCCAGCAGGCGCGGTGCACTGCCCGGGGACACGGCGAACTTCGCGCCGGCCTTATAGGCGTTCTCCAGGTCGTGTGCCGTCAGCACGGTGCCGACGCCGACGAACGCGCCTTCCACTTCGGCAGCGATGGCACGCACTGCGTCCAGTGCGGCCGGTGTGCGCAAGGTCACCTCGATCGCCGGAATGCCGCCCGCTACGAGCGCACGCGCCATGCCCACGGCCTTCGAGGCGTCTTCGATGATTACCACGGGTACGACCGGCGCGAGGCGCAGGGTCGATTCAACGCGTTGTTGCTTCGCTTCGTTGCTCATCAGTACTGCTCCGATAATTCAGAAGACGCCCGCACCGAGGTCGGCCGTGACGGCGGACTGGCGGAACATGGCGAAGAGTTCGCGCCCCATGCCCGTGTGATGCACGGCGAGGTCGACGTTGTCGGGAACGCGGCTGTTCCATTCGTCGGCGTCCACCAGCACTTCGATGGTGCCGGCCACGGCATCGAGACGCACGAGGTCACCCGTACGAATACGCGCGATGGGACCACCCGCTTCCGCCTCCGGTGTCACATGGATCGCTGCCGGCACGCGGCCGGAAGCACCCGACATGCGTCCGTCGGTCAACAGCGCGACGCGATGACCGCGATCCTGCAGCAGGCTGAGCGTGGGCGTGAGCTTGTGCAACTCGGGCATGCCGCGCGCACGCGGTCCCTGGAAACGCACCACCGCGACGAAATCGCGATTGAGTTCACCGCGGTCGAAGGCGGCCTTCACGTCGTCCTGCTCGTCGAACACGATCGCCGGAGCTTCCACGATCATGCGGTCGTCGGGTACCGAGGAAACCTTGATCACGCCTCGACCGACGTTGCCCTTGAGCATGCGCAGGCCGCCGTCGTGACGGAACGGCTCCGTGATCGAGCGCAGCACGCCGCGGTTGCCGCTTTCCTTCGACACCGGCTTCCACGTCAACGCATCGCCTTCGAGCACCGGCGTCGTACGGTAGTGGTGCAGGCCGTGACCCATGATGGTGTTCACGTCGTCGTGCAGCAGCCCGGCATCGAGCAACTGGTCGATGAGGAAACCCATGCCACCGGCTTCGTGGAAATGGTTCACGTCCGCATAGCCGTTCGGATACACGCGCGCCAGCAGCGGCACGACGGCGGAAAGCGCGTCGAAATCGTCCCAGCGCAGTTCGACGCCGGCCGCACGTGCGATGGCGACGAGATGCAGCAGATGATTCGTGGAGCCTCCCGTCGCATGCAGGCCGACGACACCATTGACCACCGAGCGCTCGTCGACGATGCGACCCAGCGGGGTGTACGCGTCACTCAAGGTATCGATGGCGAGCACGCGCTCGACCGTCGCCTTGGTGAGCGCATCGCGCAACGGCGTGTCGGGGGCCTCGAAGCTCGCACCCGGCAGGTGCAGGCCCATGATCTCCATCAGCATCTGGTTCGAGTTCGCGGTGCCGTAGAACGTGCACGTGCCCGAGCCATGGTATGAACGCGCCTCGGCGTCGAGCAGTTCGGCGCGCGTGGCCTTGCCCGCAGCGAAGGCTTGGCGCACCTTGGACTTCTCTTCGTTCGGAATGCCCGAAGGCATCGGACCCGACGGCACGAAAGCGCTGGCAAGATGACCGAAGCTCAGCGCGCCGATCAGCATGCCGGGAACGATCTTGTCGCAGATGCCGAGGTACAGCGCGCCTTCGTACATGTCGTGCGAGAGCGAGACGGCGGTGGCCATCGCGATGAGGTCGCGCGAGAACAGCGACAGCTCCATGCCGGGACGGCCCTGCGTCACGCCGTCGCACATGGCCGGCACGCCACCCGCGACCTGCGCCGTCGCGCCGAACGCGCGCGCGGTCTGGCGGATCAGCTCGGGATAGCGCTCGTAGGGCTGGTGCGCCGAGAGCATGTCGTTGTACGAGGTGACGATCGCGATGTTGGCGGCGTGGCCGTTGCGCAGCGCGTCCTTGTCGTTCTCGGCGCAGGCCGCAAAGCCGTGCGCCAGGTTGCCGCACGACAGGTGATGGCGCCTCGCGCCCTTGCCGCGCGCGGCGTCGATCTTGGCGAGGTAAGCGGCGCGCGACGTGCGGCTACGCTCGATGATTCGCTGGGTCACCTCAGCGAGGACGGGATGAATGCTCATGTCGGTTCCTGGCGGATGGACCGCCGGCCCCCGCCGGACGGTCCGCAGCCGCGCGTATGCCGCGCGGCGTTACGGCTTGGATGCT
>DATNJP010000107.1:0-6348 GCA_035603855.1 Luteibacter sp.
GTACCGGACAAGCTCACACCGGACCACACCTTCGAACTGCCGCCGCTGAAGGGCAAGCCCAGGAAAGACAAGGTGACGGCGAAAGCGGAGCGCGTGCCCGAGGTGTATTAGCGAACGGCCGCGCGACGGCTCACGGGCGCCCTGCGTGGCAGGCGCCCGCTTCGCGAGAGGCGCAGCCACTGGCGCAAGGCCAGCAGGCCGCCCATCGATTCGATCATCGCCGCCGGCACCCACATGATGACGCCACCGATCAACTGACCGGTCAGCACGTTCATGGTGAAGGCGCGACCGCAGATCTCAAAGATGGGATACAGGTCGGTCTTCGAGAAGGTCACGATGGCGCCGGCCACGATCTGCGGCGTCATCGTGAGCGCCGGGGAAAGCACGCGCCAGCCGGGCGCCATGCGGCCCGGCGGTTTCGGACGATGGTCGAGCACGATCCACCAGTAAGCCAGGCCCGAAAGCACCATCGACCAGTTCATCGCCCGATAGATGCGCCAGTCCAGCATCGCCAGGGTCTGCATGTCCGGGATGAGCCAGACGAGGATCAGGGCGACGAAGAACAGCGTGACAAATGCCGGGTTGAACGCCAGCGTGGCGAATACACGCCACGCACCTGTCTGGCCCGCGTGCCGCAACCGTACGCGCCAGGACAACGGCAGCCCGGCGCGCAGGACGGTGCCCGGATAGGCGGCGATCAGCATCAACGGGGCCAGGTGGTGCAACAGCACCTGCTGGATGCGGTGCATGAAGAATTCATGCTCGGCGAAGTAATCGAAATACGTATGCAGCGCGATGTAGATGGTCGCCATCCCGACCCAGAAGGCGGCCTGCCGCTGCCACGGCACCTGCTGGCGGCGTGACCCGCGCACGTAAAGCCAGGCCACGGCCACGAAGACGAGCAGGAACACCCAGGAAAACTCCCAGGGCACGATCCACTTCAGCACGCTGTCGATCACGACGTCAGACCACGCGCCGGCTGCGCCGCGTGCGCCGCCAGCCGTAGAGGAGACCGATCAGGGCGACGATGCCCGGCACCAGCACGATGTTGATGAACTTGAGGCGCAGCCCCAGCGCATCGATCTCGGCGTTGAGCTGGTGTTGCACGTCGCGAAGCTCCTTGCCGATGGCCAGCTTGCGTTGCAGGTATTGCTCCACCTCGTGGCGCTGCTCCACCGTGGCCGTCGTGGGCGTGGCCCCATTCTTCGCCGGTTGCAGCTCCGCCAGGCGTCGCTGCGTATCGTAAAGCTCGTTCTCCAGCTCACGTTTCTTGACCAGGAACTTGCGGTCCGCCGCTGCCTGCAACGCCCGCACGCGAGTGAAGGGCCGCTGTGAATTCACCCTGCCGCGGATCGACAACAGGGCCGTCGAACCACCGAGGTTGTCGACGATATTGGCCACGAAATCGCCGTTGTTCGCGAAGGGCGTGAGCTGCTGCTGGCCCAGCAACGGCTGGACATCGATCCAGAGGCGGTCCGAAAGCAAGTCCGTATCGGCCACCAGCACCACTTCACCGGGCGCCGCGGCCTGTGCGAGATGGCCCGGGTCACGGCGCTCGGGGAACGCGGTGCGGAAGGTATCGCGCAAGCGCGCGGCCAGCACATAGCGTTCGTGCGTCGGCTCGTAGTTTTCGAGCAGGCTCGTCGGGTCGCCCGCCGCGTCGCGCACGCGTTGCGCCGACATCACGGCGGCTTCGTCGGAGGTCTGCACCAGCGGAATCAACCGCGCCTTCGTGTCCGGCGCCAGTTCGAAGAAGCCCGCCGTGGAGAAGTTCACCCGCTGCAGGCTGGCCGTCACCACGTCGTCGTGGTTGAGGTCCTGCGTGCCCAGCCCAAGCATCGCGGGATGCCCGATGCTGTTGCCGTTGAGTTCGATGGTGAGCGCCTGCGACCGGTCCAGGACCACCTTGGTCGGGTCGTACACCACGCCCCACGTTTCGAACAGACGGCGAAGATCTGAATCGTGGTCGTCGACGATGCCGCGCGCGTCGACCAGCGGCGCGTTGTCCATCTCCGAATCGGGATCGACGAACACCACCAGGTGACCGCCGTGCAGCACGTACTGGTCGATGGCGTACTGGGCGTCCTCGGACAGGTGCTTCGGATGGATCAGCAGCAGCACCTTGATGCCCGGGTCCACCTGTTTCAGGCCATCGGGATCGATCGTGGTCACGTCCGCCAACTGATCGAGCTGGCGGATCACGGCCCAGGCGGGCTCGCCGATGACGAGGTTGCCCTCGACGGGCAGCGAACTGACGACGCCGAGCCTCGGCTTCTGCGGCATGCCCAGTTCATAGAGCAGCTTGGCGATGTCGTACTCGACGAAGGCTTCGCGTGCCGGATCGAAGAACGGAATCGACTGCGGCGGCACGTCGCCCGTGCCCGCTGTACCCACCAGGCCGAAGAACACGCGTTCGCCATTGCTTCCGCCGCTGGCGGGCGACAGGCCATAGCTTTCCGCGGCGTCCTCGTCGTCCGAATACGGCACGGGATCGATCACCTTGAGGCGGATCCGGCCATGCGCGCGCACGGCGATCTCGCGGAGCATCTCGTGCACGCGCTGCTCGTAGCTGCGCAACTGCGGAAGGTCGCGCGTGGCGTGCTCGGAAAAATACAGCGTGAGCGTCAGCGGCTTGCGCAGGCTGTCGACGATGTTCTGCGTGCCCGGCGTCAGCGTGTAGACGCGATCGGCGGTGAGGTCGACACGCGCTGTGCGCAGCGACAGCGAACTGAACGCGATGGTGACCAGGAACAGCAAGGCGATGCCGAACAGCGCCAGGCGCAGCAGGAAGGAACGCGAGAGATGGAGGTGGCGCATCGTCAGCGCGTCCGCTTCAGGTCGAGCACGACCACGCTCGCGGCCAGCCAGGCGACGATGGTGGCGAAGAAGTAGACCAGGTCGCGCAGGTCGAGCACGCCACGGGCGATGGCGTTGGCATGCCGCGTAATACTGAGCTGGCCGACCGCGCCGATGAGCTTCGGCGCCACCGAATCCTGGAAGAAATCGAGTACCTGCGGCTGGCCGACGAGCAGCAGAAGGAAGCACACCGCCGCCGTGAGGATGAACGCGATGATCTGGCTGCGCGTGGCGGTGGACATGCACGTGCCAATGGCGATGAAGGCGCCTGCCATGAGCCAGCTGCCGACGTAGCCGGCCAGCACCACGCCGTTATCGGGATCACCCAGGTAGTTCACGGTGATCCAGATGGGGAACGTCAGCGCGAGGCAGATACCGATGAAGATCCATGCGGCCAGGAACTTGCCCAGCACCGCCTGCGAGATCGTCACCGGTAGGGAGAACAGCAGTTCGAGCGTGCCGGAGGCGCGCTCCTCGGCCCACATCGACATCGTCACGGCCGGCACGAGGACGAGGTACAGCCACGGATGCATGTCGAAGAACGGCTGCAGGTCGGCCAGGCCACGGTCGTAGAAATCGCCGGTGTAGAACGTGAGCAGCCCGGCCAGGACGAGGAAGATCACCATGAAGACATACGCCACGGGCGTGACGAAGTAACCCCAGAGTTCACGGCGCACGATCGCCAGCACGGCGCTCATGCCTGCGCCCCGCGTGGCTGCGTGGTGATCTGGCGGAACACTTCGTCGAGGCGTCCGCGCTCGAGCTGGATTTCGGAGACTTCGAGGTTCTGCGTGCGCAACAGGGCCTGTACCTCATCGAGGATCGGCTGTCCCGCACGCGGGAACACGGTGACCCGCCCGTCGAGGGGATCGACCTCCACCATGGACACGTTGGGAATGCGTGCCAGCATCTCGCGCGACACCCCGCTGCCGGCTGCGCTGAACGACACGGCGCCGTGATACCGCGAGCGCGCCTCGAGTTCCGCCGGCGTGGCGTCGGCCAGCAGCTTGCCGTTGGCGATGATCGCCACGCGGTTGCACAGCGCATGCACCTCTTCGAGCAGGTGGGTCGAGATCAGGATCGTGCGCTCACGCGCCATGGCGTCGATGAGCATGCGCACCGAGTGTTTCTGGTTGGGATCGAGGCCGTCGGTGGGCTCGTCGAGCATCAGCACCGGCGGATCGTGAAGGATCGCCTGCGCCAGGCCCACGCGGCGGCGAAGACCTTTCGACAGGGTACCGATCGTCTGCTCGAGCACGTCTTCCAGTTCCAGCCGCATCACCACTTCGTCGAAACGGCGGAACGCCACGTCGCGATCGAGGCCACGCACGCGGATCATGAAAACGAGGAACTCGCGGATGGTCATCTCGCCGTAGCTCGGCGCACCTTCGGGCAGGTAGCCAAGCGCACGTTTGGCCGCCAGGGGCTCCTTGCGCACGTCATGACCACACACGCGCGCCGTACCCGACGTCGGCGTAAGGAAGCCCGCGATCATGCGCATGGCCGTGGACTTGCCGGCGCCATTGGGACCAAGCAGGCCGAGCACCTGGCCCGGCTCGGCACGCAGGCTCAGCGAGTCGACCGCGGTCAGCGGGCCGTAGCAACGGGTGAGTCGGTCGGTTTCGATCATCGGGTCGCAGTGTAACTGTAGGAGCACGCCGTGCGTGCCGTAGGACCTGACAACAAAAAAGCCCCGCCGTTTCCGGCGGGGCTTCGTTCTGTCGCGACGAGCGTGGCTTACTGCGCGGCGGTGCCGGCAGGTGCCGGAGCCGTGCCAGCCGGAGCCGGCGCGGTGCCAGCGGCGGCGGGAGCCGAGGACGAACCGGCCGGAGCCGCTTCTTCCAGGCCCGGCTGCTTCATGCCGGCTTCCTGTTCCGGGGTCTGGTCCGGAATGTTCTCGCCCTGCAGCGGCAGGTAGATCTCGAACTTCTGCTCGTCGTAGCCCTCGATCGTGCCCTTGTTGTTCACCGGCGCCTTCACCTGGATGTCGTAGGCACGGTAGGACACGTCGTCGTACTTGTAACCGTGGGTCTGCGAGTAGGCGGCCAGCATCTGGCGCGTCTGCGGCAGGCCGGCACCGGTGCCGTTCCACTCGGCCTTGAGGGCCTTGCCACCGAAGGCGAGCACGCCCTTGACGTTGCCGTCGACAACCACGCGGCCGAACTTGTCCTTGCTACCCGGGGCGGCGGCGTCTGCCGGAGCCGGAGTGGCGGAGGTCGAAGCCTCGGCAGGCGCGGCGGCGTCGAGCGACGGACGCTGGGCGGCGGTCAATTCGACGTCCTGGCCGTTGATCTTCAGCGTGGTCGCGTCGATCTCGGCGGCGACGTCGAACGTGTAGTTCTGGTCGCCCCAGTTCGTCGTGAAGGTGATGCGCGGGCCGACGATGTTCACGCCCAGCTTCTTCGCGGCGGCCTGGATCTCGGCCATGGCCTTGTCCGACGCGGTGTCGACATCGTCGAGCGTGCGCGGGGCCGTGGTGGAGACGAACAGGATCGGCTTGGCCGGGGTCTCGACGATCGACGGGACCATCTTGCTGTAATCGATGTTCGGGATCGCCGCCATCAGATTCTGCAGATTGGACAGGCTGAACTGGATCAGCGCGTCCGGATCGCCGTGGATGTAGAGGTTCGAGAAGCGGCTGATGAGGTTGAAGCCGTACGAGACGTCGTACGACCAGTTCACCTTCACGAGCTTCTGGCTGCGGCCAGTGCGCTCGAGCTTGATGGTGAACTTCTTGTCCTCACCGCGCCAGGCATTGTCCAGGTTCCAGACGATGGTGCCCTTGCCGGCGTCGGAGATCTGGGCGAAGCCCGGATCGATCGAAGCGATTTCCAGCGAGCCATCACCCACCTTCGGGTCGCCCGCCTTCCAGGAAATCTTGGCACCCGGGCCGTAGGCCTTGCCGGACAGCTCGAACTGCACCTTGGGGTCGAACGACCGCAACACGGTGTAGTCCGGGAAGCGGCGGAAGTTGCTGAAAACGTCGTAAACCTGACGCAAGTCCTTGCTAATCAGCATTTCGCGCTCGACATGTCCAGTCGAGGGCATAGCGACGCCGACCACGACACCGAGTACGGCGACGATGACGAGGGCGACAATAAATTCTAACAGACGCGTCATTCCACGGTTCTCCGAACGTCTTACGAACAGGCTCCACACGCGGCCATGGACGCCGAGCGGTCACCCCTGAAGAATCGGCCCGTGGCAGGGGTTCGCCCGCGCCGAAAGAGCCGATGGTACTTGCTCGCGGCGGCGAACGCCATTGGGTCCCCTGCCCTTTTTCGCAAGCGCGCACAAGCGGATTTTCGGCCGGAGCGGCCGGCTTCGGATCCGCCGGTCAGCGAAGGGTCAGACGATTCCCAGCTCCAGGGCCTTGAGAACGGCCCGCGTACGGTCCCGGACGCCCAGTTTGGAGAGGATATTGGACACGTGGTTCTTCACCGTGCCCTCGGCCACGCGAAGGGAATTGGCGATTTCCTTGTTGCTGTAGCC
>DATNJP010000108.1:0-5728 GCA_035603855.1 Luteibacter sp.
ACAGCTATGAGAACCGCGTCTTCCAGGTGGGGCTGGAAGATGGCGGCTTCGTCGTCGCCAAGTTCTACCGGCCGGATCGCTGGACCGATGCGGCGATCGAAGAGGAACACGCCTTCGCGCTCGAACTCGCCGGCGCGGAATTGCCCATGGTCGCGCCGCTGGTCGTCGAAGGCCGGACCTTGCTGCGCCAGGATGGCTACCGCTATGCGCTTTACCCGCGTCGCGGCGGTCGCGCGCCATCGCTTGAATCGGCCGATCAGCTGGAGTGGCTCGGGCGTCTGCTGGGGCGCATGCATGCCATTGGCGCGCGTGAGCGCTTTCATGCACGCACCACGCTGGACCGCGCCACGATGATCGAGGCCCCGATGCGCGCGACCCTGGGCTCCGACCTCTTGCCCGCGCATCTGTTCGACGCCTATCGCAACGCGGCCGCGCGCGTGGACGACGCGGTGGCCCATCGGATCGAGAGCATCGGCCCGCTGCGAACCATTCGACTGCATGGCGATTGCCATCCCGGCAACGTGCTGTGGACCGACGCGGGTCCGCATTTCGTCGACCTCGACGACGCGCGCATGGGGCCTGCCGTGCAGGACCTGTGGATGCTCGCCGGCGACGACGCGATGATGGAAGCGCTGCTCGAAGGCTATGGTCAGTTCCGCGATTTCGATACCACCGAGCTGGCCCTGATACCCGTCCTGCGCGCGATGCGGCAGGTGCACTACGCCGGCTGGATCGCCGAGCGCTGGCACGACCCGGCATTTCCCGCGGCATTTCCCTTCGCGGCGGAAGCACGCTGGTGGGAACAGCACATCGCCGATCTGCACGAAATCGCGGATGAGCTGTAGGTATCCAGGGACACAATCGCGATAATCGCTGTTCGCCTTAACCGGGAGCTTCCATGCATTCCTTCTTCACCCGCGTCATCGCCGTGTTCGAGATCGCCGGCGGTCTTTTCGGCCTCGTCCACCAGTTCGACCGGCTGGTCGGCTCGCGCGTGGTCGGCATGGAAGCGATCGTGGCCGTGCTCGGCGTGCTGCTGTTCGCTTTCATCCTGGTCGCAGGCATCCTGTTGGCGAGCAACGACGGGCGCGGCACGTCGATGTCCATCTGGGCGCAGTTCCTGCAGGCCCCGCTACTGGCGACACCGGTATTCAGCTACGCCCTTTCCAGCGGCGCCTTCGTCAATCTCTCGATGACCCTTCAGCGCTCGCCGCGCCTGGGTTTCGACTGGGCCATCGCCGAACATGGCTGGCTGCTGGGCTTCTCCGGTCCCTCGGCGGCACACATCGGTATCAACCTGCTGGCCCTGGTCTCGTGGCTGATCCTGCGCTTCGGCCGCTGAGCCCCGGTATCATTCACCGATGAATAATCCCGCCGTGCCCACCATCCGCCTGAAATCCGACCGCGTCCCTGGGCATCCCTGGGTCTGGTCGGCGCAGATCGTCAAACCCGAAGAGCGGCTGCCACCCGGCAGTGTGGTGGACGTGCTGGACGCGAAGGGCCGTTTTGTCGGCCGTGGCTTCTGGAACGGCCATGCCCGCGTCGCCCTGCGCCTGTTGACCACGGATGCGGACGAAGCCATCGACGACGACTGGATCGCGTCGCGCCTGGCCCGCGCGGTGGAACTCCGCCGCGAGCTGCTTCGCCTGGACGACGTGAGCGATGCCTGGCGCGTGGTGCATAGCGAAGGCGATGGCCTGTCCGGCCTCGTCGTGGATCGCTACGCCGGCCATCTGGTGGTCGAATACTTCGCCGCCGGCATGTGGCGCTTCCGCGACACGATCCACGCCGAGTTGCAGCGTCACTTCCCGGGCTCGTCGCTGTACTGGTTCGCCGAGCAGCACGTGCAACGCCAGGAATCGTTCGACGTACGTTCCAACGACGCACCGTCCGCCGTGGACGTGCACGAACATGGCCTCGCCTTCCATGCGGCGCCGGGTCTCGGCCACAAGACGGGCTTCTTCGCCGACCAGCGTGACAATCGTCGCCGCTTCGCCTCGTTGGCCCATGGCCGCCGGGTTCTCGACCTGTGCTGCAACGCCGGCGGCTTCGCCGTACACGCGATGAAGGCCGGCGCCCTGGAGGCCACCGGCGTCGACGCCGACGCGGCCATCCTCGAGGTGGCGCGCGAGAACGCGCGGATGAACAACGTCACGGCGCACTTCGAACAGGGCGACGTCTTCGAATGGCTGCGCGCCGCGATCGCCCGCGGGGACACCTGGGACGCCATCGTCCTCGATCCGCCCAAGCTCACGCGCGACCGCAACCAGGTCGTGAACGCGCTGAAGAAGTACTTCGCGATGAACCGCACCGCACTCGATGTGCTGGCCCCGGGGGGCATCCTGTTGACGTGCTCGTGCACGGGCCTCGTCGGCGAGGACGATTTCCTCGAGATGATCCGCCGCGTCGCACTCAACGCCGGCCGCGACATCCAGGTGCTGCACGTGGCCGGGGCAGGTCCCGACCACCCGGTCGCGAGCAATGTCCCGGAGAACCGTTACCTCAAGGCGGTGTTCTGCCGCGTGGGCTGACGCGGCGTTCACCCGGCCTTGATCGGCGGCCCGGCCATAGTGCCGGCCATGTCCAGGAAGCCATCGACCCAAGCCCTCGTCGTCCCGAGTGTCGAACAGGCCCACGCGAAAGCGGCGGGCCTGGTCTACGTCTGCGACACCGATGCGGGCATCACCCGTTGTAAACGCGGCAGTGGCTTCCACTATCTCGACGTGGACGGGAAGCGCGTCACCGACAAGGCGGTGCTCGAACGCATCCGCGCGCTGGCGATTCCTCCCGCGTATACCCAGGTCTGGATCTGTACCCACGAACGTGGCCATTTGCAGGCGACGGGGCGCGATGCCCGCGCCCGCAAGCAATACCGCTACCACGCACGCTGGCGCAGCACGCGCGACCGCGGCAAGTTCGAACGCATCGTCGAGTTCGGCGAGGCGCTGCCGAAGTTGCGTCGCCGCTTACGCAAGGACCTTGCCCTGCCCGGCTTGCCGCGCGACAAGGTGCTTGCGCTGGTCGTCAGCCTGCTCGAGGAGACCATGATCCGGGTAGGCAACGATGCCTACGCGAAGCAGAACAACTCGTACGGACTGACCACGCTGCGCTCCCGCCATGTCGCCGTGAGTAAGGGGCGCATCACCTTCCATTTTCGCGGCAAGAGCGGCCTCTGGCGGGATGTCGATCTAGACGACCGGCGCCTCGTGAAGGCGGTCCGGCGCGTGCAGGAATTGCCGGGACAGCGGCTGTTCCAGTACCTGGACGACGAGGGCAACCGCCAGCCCGTGGACTCGGGCATGGTGAACGACTACCTGCGCGAGGTTACGGGCCGGGAGT
This sequence comes from Luteibacter sp., assembly GCA_035603855.1. Lineage (GTDB taxonomy): Bacteria > Pseudomonadota > Gammaproteobacteria > Xanthomonadales > Rhodanobacteraceae > Luteibacter. Next base: position 3,340 of record DATNJP010000108.1, read on the forward strand.
TCACCGCGAAGGACTTCCGTACCTGGGGTGGCACGGTGCATGCCGTGGCCGTCCTGGCGGCGACGGCGCTTCCCGAGGAGGGAGGCGAACGCGCGGTGAAAGCGGCGCTTGCCGCCGCGGTGAAGGAGGTGGCGGGGGTGCTCGGGAATACCCCCGCAGTCTGCCGGGCCTCATACATCCACCCCGAAGTATTCGCTGGCTGGACGGACGGTGACCTCCACCGCCGGATCGCGGGCACGGGCCTCAGCGCGCCGAGAAAGTTGGAAGCGTCGACCCTGGCTTTTCTGCGTCGACGACTTCGTGTCGCGAAGCGCTCCCGTTGAGGCGAACGGATGGCTATAGTGCGCGCACGGGGTTCGCGTTCCAGATTTCAGGGGCTGTTGTGACGATGTGGTGGTGGAAGGTGGTTCCCGTTCTGATCGGCCTCACGGCCGGCATGGCCGTCAGTGCCCAGGAGGCACCGGCGAGCCCGCCGTTCGCCCTGCCCGAGGCACGAAGTCATCGTGGCGTCGTCGATGACACATGGATCATTGCGCCCAAACGACTGGCCGATGCCACGCTGGCCGCGGTGAAGAACTATGCCGACGAAGGCGACATCGCGGCGGGCGTCTCGCTGCACTATCGGATCGATAACGCGGACTGGATCGTGGCCGATGTCTTCATCTACCCGGCCGGCGAAGGGGATCCCGCGACGTTGCTACGCCGGGCCGCCGACGATTTTCGCGAGTCCGTGGCCTTCGCCGAGCGCCAGGAGATCTACCGGAACGTCTGGTGGGGCGATGAGTCGGCATATACGGCTTCGCTGGCCGGAGGCAAGAAGCTGGAAGGGCGCTTCCTTCCGATCGTCTTCGACGCCCAGCAGGACATGCTCACCTCGCGTGCTTATCTTTTCTACCGCAAGTTGTACTTCGTGAAGATCCGGCTCAGTACGACGGTGGACGCGGTGGACTCGCTTTCCGAACACGCGGACCGTTTCATCGCCAGCCTGCTCGATGGCGTGGACATCGTCAGCGAGGGCAGCTGCGGACGAAAGATGGACGTGATGGTGATGTCATCGGCGCAGTCGGCACCCGCCGACCTCAAGGACGGCGTCAGCGCGGACGGTTATCGGATTCTGCTGAAGGCGAAACGTGCGGGGACCACCGAGTACGCCGTGCAGATGGCCAAAGCCATGGCACTGGCCACCAAACGGCAGTTGGCCACGGGTTGTACGGCACTCGATTACAACCCGCCGCTCGAGGACGACACGCGGGCCGTGCTGCACCTGTCGTTCGGGCCAGACGACTGGGGCGCGTCTCCCAAGCCGTGATCGTGCGTTGAGCAACAAGAACGGCCGGGGCGCGTCCCACGCCCCGGCCGCTGCCGTTCACTGGTTGGCATTCAGGGCTCAAGTCCTTGAACCAGCGTGCCAACCGGCGGCGACCTGTGCATGATGCGTGAGTTACCCGGCGCGGCACATGGAAGATTTCTGAAAATTTCCGCTGGCATCACGTAGGCCGATGCCGACACAACTCACAAGACCGTATTTTTTGTGGGAGCCGCTTCAGCGGCGATCCCGCGCAGCGGGCGTCCCGCGACACACCCTCTCAAGGCTCACCATCCCAATAGTCCAGCCCGCTATCCATCCGCTGCAGAAAGTTGATCCGCGACCCATCCGCTTTACGAACAATGGTCGCGTGCTTCCCCGAGTCCGGATACTCCACGAACTCCGGAGATTCGCGCGTACTGATCGACAGGTACTTCAATGGCGCATCGGACGTATTGATGAACTGATGCGGATACTCGGGGCCTGGCGGAATGAAGACCACATCACCCGCGCGCACCGGCAAACGCTCTCCCGCAACCCGCAAGGTGCCCTCGCCTTCAAGCACGACGAACATCTCTTCCTGCGCATGGTGGAAGTGATACGGACAAGAGATCTTTCCGGGTGCGACGATGTCGATCGACGCGCCAAGCTTCTGAGCCGCCGTATCCGTGCCCAATCTGCCGCCCTCCGCGTCATACAGCGGTTCTCGCACCAGACGTTCGAGCGGCGTCTCGTTGAAATTGCGAATGAGCTTTTGCGCAAGCTCACGAGCCTTTTCCGGATTGTGAGATGTCATGAATTCACCCGCGCAGGAAGATCGACCAAACATATCTTCAACGTGTAGCGCGACGCCACCCTCATGATTTCGTCAGCGAAATGCACTACACCGATGCGGCCACCGATCCTTTTTCCAGGCGCCATGCCCGCAGGCCGATGGCCGCGAGAATCACGAAGCCGGCATAGAGCACGGCGGTGATCGGCAGTGATTTATAGACGTACTCGCCGATATAGATCACGTCGACCGCGATCCACAGCCACCATGCCGCCGCGTGACGGCGCGCCTGCCACCATTGGGCGACGAGG